>NZ_CP059198.1:0-300000 GCF_014251715.1 Blattabacterium cuenoti
ATGAATAATGAAGCTTTAATAGATTCTTTTTCAAATTTCAAATATGAAAAAAATATAGATAGAGTAAGTCTTATGGCTATTTTAGAAGAATCTATACGATGCGTTTTAAGAAAAAAATATGATTCATCTAAAAATTATGATATTATTGTAAATCCGGATCAAGGAGATTTAGAAATATGGAGAAATCGTATCGTTGTACAAGATGGAAAAATAAAGGATCTAAATAAAGAAATTGAACTATCGATTGCACGTAAAATAGAACCTGATTTTGAAATAGGAGAAGAAGTAACAGAAAAAGTTGAGCTAAAATCTTTAGGTAGAAGAGCAATTTTATCTTTAAAACAAAATTTGCTTTCAAAAATAAATGAATATGATAATACAAATACTTATAAAAAATTCAAAAATAAAATAGGAGAAATTATGAATGTTGAAGTATATCATATTCTACCAAAACAAATCATCATGAGAGATGAAGAACAAAACGAAATGGTTTTACCTAAACAAGAACAAATACCAAGTGATTTTTTTAGAAAAGGAGATCCCGTAAAAGCATTAGTGAAACGAGTAGATTGGAAAGATAATAAGCCTTTTGCAATTCTTACTAGAAAAGATGAAGCTTTTTTGGAAGAACTTTTTAAGTTAGAAATACCAGAAGTTTCTGATGGGTTAATTACAGTTAAAAAAGTAGCACGTATACCAGGTGAAAAAGCTAAAATTGCTGTAGAATCTTATGATGATCGTATTGATCCAATTGGAGCTTGTGTAGGGATGAAAGGATCTAGAATACATCCTATTGTTAGAGAATTAAAAAATGAAAATATAGATGTAATTAATTATACCTCTAATACACAATTGTACATAACAAGATCACTTAGTCCTGCTAAAGTTTCTATGATGGAAGTAAATGAGGAACACAAGTATGTAAACGTATATGTCAAACTTGAAGAAATATCAAAAGCAATTGGAAGAGGTGGGCAAAATATAAAATTAGCTAGTCAATTAACTGGATATAAAATTCATATATTTAGAGATTATCCTTATGAAGATGACGTAGAATTAACGGAATTTTCAGATGAAATAGAACCAGAAGTATTAGAAAAATTTCATAAAATTGGCTTAAATACTGCAAAATCTGTTTTAAATTATAGTAGAAATGACTTAAGTAGATGTACCAATCTTGAAACAAAAATAATCAACAAGATAGTTAATATATTGAAAAAAGAATTTGAGGAGGAATTAAATATAAATACATAAGTTTTTATTACTAAATTTTTATTTATGACGGATAAAATAAGATTAAAAACAGTATTAACCAAATTTAATATTTCTTTACAAAGAGTAATTAATTTTTTACAAAAAAAAGGAATTGAAATAGAACATAATCCTAATACAAAAATAGAAGAAAAGGTATACAAATTTCTTGTTAGAGAATTTCAAACTTATAAAGAAATACGGGATGCCTCTGAAAAAGTTGTTTTACAAAAAAGGATGGAAAAAGAAAAAATAAAAGAAGAATTACTAAAATCAAAACATATTCATGCTCCTCAAATTATACGTGCTCGATCAGAAAATTTTATTAAATTCAAAAAAATAGGAAAAATAAATATTGTAGATAAAAAATATGATACTGAAGAAAAAAAAAATAATAAAGAAAAAAAAATAGAAACAAAATTTATAAATAACAAACCTGAACATATTGATACTATCTATCAAAAATTAGATGGAGTCATGTTAACAGGAGATAGAATTGATTTATCTCAATTTGAAAAAAAAAGAACAAAACAAGAAAATAACATCAAAAAAAAACGAAAAAGAATTAAAAAAGAAATTTTTATTGATGAAATGAAAAATCTTTCTGTAAGAAAAAAACAGGAAAAAGATAAAGAAAAAAAACATTTTTCTTCTAGTTCTAGTGAAAAAAAAATAGAAAAAACTAAAAATAAAAAAAATTTCAAAAAATTAGTAGTTACTGACGAACAAATAGAAAAACAAATAAAAGAAACTTTAGAAAAGTTATCATCTAAAGGTATCAAATCAAAAGCTTCAAAAATTAGAAAAGAAAAACGTCAATACAAAAAAGAAAAAAGACTTATACAAAATGAAATAGAAAATGAAAAAAAGGAAAAAATTCTAAAAGTAGCTGAATTTACTACCGTGAATGAATTAGCATCTATGATGAAAGTTAATGCAACAGATGTTATTATTTCTTGTATGTCTTTAGGAATTATGGTTACTATGAACCAAAGATTAGATGCAGAAATATTAACTTTAGTAGCAGATGAGTTTGGATATAATGTGGAATTTGTTGGATTAGATTTAGAGGAAGCAGTCCAAGATGATAAAGATTTGGAAAAAAATTTACAACCTAGACCTCCAATTATTACTGTAATGGGACATGTCGATCATGGAAAAACATCTTTATTAGATCATATTAGAAAAACAAATGTAATTGCTGGGGAAGCTGGTGGTATTACTCAACATATAGCTGCTTACAGTGTAGCATGTTCAAATAAAGAAAGTATTACTTTTTTGGATACTCCAGGTCATGAAGCATTCACTGCTATGCGTGCAAGAGGGGCTCAAATAACAGATATTGCCATTATAGTTATTGCAGCGGATGATAAAGTTATGCCACAAACTAAAGAAGCTATTAGTCATGCTAAAGCAGCTAATGTTCCTATTATTTTTGTATTTAATAAAATGGATAAAATAAATGCAAATTCTGATAAAATTAGAGAACAATTAGCAAATTTAAATCTTTTAGTAGAGGAATGGGGAGGAAAATATACATCCCAAGAAATATCAGCAAAATTAGGAACTGGAGTCGATAAATTATTAGAAAAAGTTCTTTTGGTCGCTGAATTATTAGATTTAAAAGCAAATCCTAACAAACCTGCAATAGGAACAGTTATAGAAGCTTCTTTAGATAAAGGAAGAGGATATATTACGACTTTGCTGTTGCAAGGAGGAACATTAAAAGTTGGAGATTATGTATTAGCAGGAAGTAATCATGGAAAAGTAAAAAGTATTTTAGATGAACGAGGAAAATCTATTTCTTTAGCAGGGCCATCAAAACCTATTACTATATTAGGATTAAACGGAGCTCCTACTGCAGGAGATAAATTTAAAGTATTTAAAGATGAAAAAGAAGCAAAGCAACTTGCTTCCAGAAGAGAACAATTACAAAGAGAACAAAATATACGAGCTCAAAAACATCTTACATTAGATGAAATAGGAAGAAGAATAGCACTAGGAGATTTTAAAGAATTAAAAATAATTATTAAAGGAGATGTAGATGGTTCAGTAGAAGCTATTGCTGATGCTCTTCAAAAATTATCTACAAATACAATCATGATCAATATTATTTATAAAGGAGTTGGTCAAATAAAAGAATCTGATGTATTATTGGCAAGTGCTTCAGATGCGATTATAATAGGATTTAATGTACGTCCTAATATTGGAGCTAAAAATATAGAAAAAAAAGAAAATATAGAAATACGAACTTACTCTATTATATATGATGTCATTAATGATATTCAAGAAGCTATGGATGGGATGCTATCTCCTGAAATAAAAGAAAAAATTTTAGGAAATGCAGAAATAAGAGAAATTTTTAAAATACCAAAAACAGGAACTGTAGCTGGATGTATGGTTATAGAAGGAAAATTATCACGTCAAGCAAAAGTAAGATTAATTAGAGAAGGCATCGTGATCCATAATGGTGAATTTACTTCTCTTAAACGTTTTAAAGAAGATGTTAAAGAGGTTCATAAAGGATATGAATGTGGATTAGGAATAAAAAATTATCATAATCTAAAATCTGGAGACCTTGTAGAAGTTTATGAAGAGTTAGAAACAGTGAATAAAAGTTAATAACTATAATGTATAGAACACATAATTGCGGTGAATTGTGTAAAAAGGATATTGGAAAAGAAGTCATATTATCTGGATGGATTCAAAAAATAAGAAACTTAGGATCACTATTTTTTATAGATATTCGAGATTATTTTGGAATTACACAACTTATTTTTCCAAAAGAAAGGGTAAATATTTCCTTAGGTAAGGAATTTTTAATTAAAGTTATAGGGAAAGTAGTAGAAAGATTATCTAAAAATTACAATATTTATACAGGAGAAATAGAAATTTTAGTTTCTCATCTAGAAATATTAAATTATTCTTCCCCTATTCCTTTTTCTATAGAAAATAAAACAGATGGAAATGAGGAAATTAGAATGAGATATAGATATCTTGATTTAAGAAGAAATCCTATTAAAAATAATTTGATTCTTCGTCATGATATTGCTTTGGAAACACGAAATTTTCTTTCTAAGAATGGTTTTTTAGAAATCGAAACTCCTATATTGATAAATGAAACTCCAGAAGGGGCTAGAAGTTTTGTTGTTCCATCTAGAACACACGTTGGAAAATTTTATGCATTATCTCAATCTCCTCAACTATTTAAACAATTATTGATGATAGGTGGAATAGATAAATATTTTCAAATAGTAAAATGTTTTAGGGATGAAGATGCTCGTTCTGATAGACAAATAGAATTTACACAAATAGATTGTGAAATGTCTTTTGTAGAAGTGAATGACGTCTTAATTTTTTTTGAACATTTTGTAAAACATTTATTTAAAAAAATGAAGAATATTCAATTAGATCCTTTTCCTTGTATTTCCTATTATGATGCCATTAAAATGTATGGGACAGATAGTCCTGATATTCGTTTCGACATGTCATTTATAGAATTGAATGATTTAGTTCAAAAAAAAAATATCAATTTTTTAAAGGAGCAAGAATTGGTAATAGGGATAAAAGTAACAAAATGTAATAATATTCATGATAAAATTAATTTTTTTTTAAAAAAAATAAAGAATAAAAATTTTTTATGGATTCAATATTTACTGGATAAAACTTTTCTTTATTCTAAACAAAATTTTATGAATAAGGAATTTTTAAAAATTCTTGTAAAACGTTTTCAAGCTAAACCTGGTGATTTATTATTTATTTCTTTCGGAAAAAAAAGAAAAACAAGAGAAATACTTGGAAAAATACGTTTAGAAATAGCTCATTATTTAAATTTAATCAATTATAAAATTTTTAAACCCTTATGGATTATAGATTTACCTCTTTTTGAATGGGAAGAAAAATTTAAAAGGTATAAGGCTGTACATCATCCATTTACTAGTCCAAAAGAAGAAGATATTCATTTATTGGAAAAATCTCCAGAACATATTCGTTCTAAATCTTACGATTTAATTATAAATGGAATAGAAATTGGAGGTGGATCTATACGCATTCATAATAAAAATATACAAAATATAATTTTTAAACATTTAGGACTTTCTACAAAAGAAATAGAATCTAAATTCGGATTTTTTATCAAAGCTTTTGAATATGGTACTCCACCTCATGGAGGAATAGCTTTTGGTTTAGATAGATTTATGAATCTTTTGGAAGGAAATGATAATATAAAAAATTTCATAGCTTTTCCAAAAAATAATTATGGACAAGACATGATGATAAATGCCCCATCTTTTTTAAAAGATGAAAAATTAAAAGAATTACATTTGCGTTAAATTATTTTTATATCGTAAACAAGATTGTTTATATACAAAAATAGCTTCTTTTTGATTTTTCCAATTTCCTATTTTAACTTTTTTGTTTTCTAGATCTTTATAGACCGAAAAAAAATGTTCAATCTCTTTTTTAGTATGTAATGCTATCTCATCAATACTGTTTATTGTATTATAATTAGGATCAGCAATAGGAACGCAAATAATTTTTTCATCTTCTCCTTTTTCATCTATCATAAAAAAAATACCGATAGGTTTTACTTTTATTAAACAACCTGGAATTGTAGGTTCAGTCAAAAATACTAATACATCTAATGGATCTCCATCCATAGAAAGTGTTTTTGGAATAAAACCATAATCCGTTGGATAGCTCATAGGAGAGTATAAAACTCTATCTAATCTCATTCTATTATTTTTTTTATCAAATTCATATTTATTTCTACTTCCTTTTGGAATTTCAATAAATGCATCAAAATTTATTTTCATATTTTATAATTTTTATATTTTTGTATAACAGTTAAATTCTTCTAAATATAAAGCTACTTTTTTTGCGAAACCTCCACCTAAAACTCCATCTATTACACGATGATCATAAGAGTGGGATAAATAAATTTTGTGTCTTATGCCTATTAAGTCTCCATTTTGAGTTTCTATGATAGATAATTTTTTTTGTATTAACCCTATAGCCATAATAGCAACTTGTGGTTGATGTATAATAGGAGTTCCAAAAAGATTTCCAAAACTACCTATATTGCTAATAGTATAGGTTCCTCCTTGAGTTTCTTCAGGTTTTAATTTATTAGATTTTGCTCTTTTTATTAAATCATTAATAATTTTTATTAATCCTACTAAATTGTAAGAATCTGCATGTTTTATTACAGGAACAATTAAATTACCATTTGGTAAAGCTGTCGCTAATCCTATATGAATATTTTTTTTTTTGATTATATTCGTTCCATTAACAGATATATTAATCATAGGAAGATCCTTTATCGCTTTTACTACGCATTCTACAAAAACGGACATTAAAGTCAATTTTTCTCCCGTCTTTTTTTGAAAAGAATCTTTCATTTTTTCTCGCCATTTTATAATATTTGTTACATCCGCTTCAACAAAAGAAGTCACATGCGCAGATATATTTTTGCTAATCATCATATGTTCTGCAGTTAGTTTACGGATTCTATCCATTTTTTCTACAACTTCTTCGTTTTTTTTATTCTTATTTTTATTGCATGATAAAAAAATATTATCATATTTAGGTATAACAATTTTATTTTTTTTTATATGAATATATTTCAATATATCTTTTTTAGTAACACGTCCCCTTTCTCCAGTTCCTTCTATTGAATCCAATTCATAGTAATTAATTCCTTCTATATTAGCTATATTACGGACAAGAGGAGAATAAAAACGTTTATTATTTTCTTCTTTTTTTTCTATAGAAATATTTTTTTCCTCTATAGGAAATATTTTTAATTTTTCTTCCGTTTCTAAAATAGCTATTGAGCTTCCTACTTTAGCTATTTCATTAGGAAAAAATAATTTCTTTTTTAATATTCCATTTACTGGGGAAGAAATTTCAGAATCTACTTTATCCGTAGCTATTTCTACTAAAAGTTCTTCTTTTTTTATAAAATCTCCCTCTTCTTTTAACCAACGAATGATAGTAGCCTCAGCTATACTTTCACCCATGGCTGGAAGGGTCAAATTATACTCGGACATCTAGATAAATCGTTTATATTTGCAGATACAAATAAGATTTTTCTATATAATATAAATACTTATAAAATCAAAAATAATAAATTCATTTTAAAAAATGAAAATTCTTTCTTTAAATCAAATCAGAAAAGTAGATCAATACTGTATTGATTACGAATCTATTTCTTCTATAGAATTAATGGAAAGAGCATCTAAAAGGTGTTTTGATTGGATAATCAATAGTAAATGTTTTCAAGTTCTAAAAGAACCATTTATAATATTAGCAGGAAATGGAAATAATGGTGGAGATGGCCTTTCTTTAGCTAAAATGTTATATTTATACGGAGCAAAAGTTTCTGTATATGTAGTTAATATTTCTAATCACTGTTCAAATGAATTTTTAATAAATAAAAATAAAATATTAAGATATAGAATAGCATTTAAAACTATTGATGAAGGTCAAGAATTCCCATCTTTAGATAATAATAGTTATCTTATTGATGCTATTTTCGGAATAGGATTTAATCGTTCCATAAATAAATATTGGAAATTTTTTTTTAATTATATTAATGAAAAAAAATTTAAATCTGTGATATCTATAGACATTCCTTCTGGACTTTTTATAGAAAAAAATCATAAAAATTTTGAAGGAATAATAAAGGCTACTCATACTTTAACTTTTGAAGTTCCAAAATTACCTTTTTTTTTCCCTAGTTATTCCGATTATGTTGGAAAATGGCGTATTTTAAATATTGGATGGAAAAAACATTTTTTTAATAAAATACATACTAAAAATTTTTATATAGATAATGCATATATTCATACTATATATAAGAGAAAAAGAAAAAAATTTTCTCATAAAGGAAATTATGGACATGGAATTATTATAGGAGGAAGTTATGGAATGATGGGATCTGTTATACTTTCCGCAAAAGCAAGTTTTCGTGCTGGAATAGGAAAATTAAGTATATATGTACCATCTTGTGGATATAAAATTATACAAAAATCTATACCAGAAGCAATTGTAAAAACAGATATAAATAAATATTGTATTGGAAATATTATGATTTCTACTCCTACTGATATCAATGCAATAGGAATAGGTATGGGAATAGGAGAGCATCCAAAAACTGCATATGCTTTAGAATCTTTTTTATTAAAAAATAAAAAAATACCTATGATTATTGATGCAGATGCCATAAATATATTATCAAATAATCTATATTTATTGGATCTTCTTCCAAAAGAAACTATTCTTACTCCACATCCAAAAGAATTTTATAGATTATGTGGGGCATGGAAAAATGATTATCAAAAATTGAATATTTTAAAAAAAATGTCTAAAAAATATAAAATATTTATTGTATTAAAAGGTTCTCATACCGTAATTTCTACTCCTTATGGAAATTTATATTTTAATAGCACTGGAAATCCAGGAATGGCAACAGCTGGTAGTGGAGATGTTTTAACTGGTATGATTATGAGTTTATTATCTCAAAAATATTCTCCAAAAGAAGCATGTATTATGGGAGTTTATTTACATGGATTATCAGGAGATATAGTATCCAAAAAATCAAGCGAAGAATCGATCATTTCTCATGATATTATTAACCATATAGGAACAGCTTATCAGAAAATAAAAATTTAAAATTTATATTTTTTTGATGATGTATATCTTATATATTACAGTGTATAATAAGATTATTATTGTTGTTAACAAACTTATTTTAGCAATAAAATCCCCATGTTTGATATAAAAAGTTTTCTTTTTATTGAGATATATTCTATTGTACAAAATTCCTTCTATTCCATATGGAATAGAAGATATTATTTCTCCTTTTTCGTTTATACAACAAGAAATTCCTGTATTGGCAGATCTAGCTATGTATTTTCTATTTTCAATAGCTCTTAAACGTGCATAAAACATATGTTGTTTATGTCCCTCTGATGATCCCCACCATCCATCATTGGTAATAATAACCATCAATTCAGCATTTTTTTTAAAAAAATTAGAAACGTATTCTCCAAATACAGATTCATAACAGATAATAGGTGCTATTTTTATTCCTAAATAAGGATGTTTAAAAACAGAAGGATAATCTTGTTTACCAAGTTCCATTACAGTTCCTCCAAAATTAAGTAAAATATTTCCTAATATAGGAAAGAAAATTTTTTTATAAGGAAAAGTTTCTACTGCTGGGACTAATTTAGATTTATGATGATACTCTATATTTTCATTAGTTCCTATTTGAATAACTGAATTAAAAATATCTACCCATTTTGTATTGTTAGGAACAGTAGTTTTACTATTATTTTTTTTATACAATGTATATAACTCCATACCTGTAATAAATACAGTATTTGGTGATTTTTTTTTTAAATAATCTATAAATACAGAGATAATTCTATTTTTACTTATATTTTTTGTTGATATTTTATTTCCATTTCCGGGAAATGTAGTTTCAGGAGCTATTATTATGATGGATTTTTTAGATATTTTTTTATCTATTAATTTTTTTAATTTTAAAATTAGTTTATTTGTTGAAATTTTATATTTTTGATAATATGGATCAATATTAGGTTGTAAAATTAATGTATCTACATATTTTTCATATTTTTTACATTCATATTTTATATATATAATATTTGAAACAAAAATCAAAAAAAAAATTTGAGCTATATTAAAAAAAATTTTTTTATAAAAGAAAACTATATTTTTATTTTTTTTATATTCTAAAATAGATTCTATAAATACAATATTTACGATCCATATCCATATAGATCCTCCTAAAGTTCCAGTATATTCATACCATTGAATCCATTCTATATGATTAGAAAAACCATTTCCTAAATTTAACCATGGCCAAGATAATTCCCATTCTAAATGCATTTTTTCAAATAAAATCCACAAACAAACTAAAAATACGTACCCTATTTTTTTACTTTTTGTATATTTTTTTATACACGAATAACAAGTAAAAACAGTTGACATAAAGAAAGAATTAATCAATATAGGAATTAAATAAGCTTCTATAGCAAAAATTCCATTAGTTCTTTTTGCATAGGATAACCACGATGTAGAAATAGCATTCCATGTTAAAAAAGTAATAAAAGAAAAAATAAAAATGTAAAAAAAAGAATGATTTAAGCAATCTTCTATATATAATAAAGGAATAAAAGCTATAAATAAAAATATAGGATTCCCGCTCGTAGGCCAACCAAATACCAATAAAATACCTGAAAAAATACTATATAAAAAAAATTGAATTTTGTTTTTTTGTATCAAAATTGATTAAAAAAATGGAGCTGGCGGGATTCGAACCCGCGTCCAAACAAGTAGTCTAAAAGATTTCTACATACTTATCCAAAAAATATTTTTATCCGTATTTATTCAATTTTTGGATATTGAATAAAAACTTAGATTCAAAATATAGTTTTTAGAAAACTTAAGAATCATCTGTTTTCTTATCCTTAATATTTTTAGTATCTCTAAATCAGAAATTATAAGGATAAATCTCTGAGAGATATTTTGCTTCTGCGTTATTTTTGCAGATTAAGCTATAATGAATTTTACATTAAGCAGCAAAAGCGTACTGTTTTTCGCCGTTTATAATTTGTAACGCTTGATTAACGTGAATAACCTTACGTAACACGGTATGCTTTCTTTTATAACTAATCTTTGCTGTCAAATCCAAAATCAGCCCCTATACTTATGAAGATTAATTTAATTAAAATTTTTGAATTTATAAAAAATTGATCAATATTTAAATCAAACTAATTTTATCTGATGCATCTATTCTGATAAATAAAAATAATAAAATAGTGAAAGACCAAAGAGATGACCCTCCATAACTGAAAAAAGGGAGAACAATTCCTATTGTTGGGAAAAGCCCCATAACCATTCCTAAATTAATGATAAGATGAGTAAAAATCATATTTCCAACTGAATATCCGAAAATTCTTCCAAAAATATTTTTTTGTCTTTCAGATAAAAAATAAATACGACTAATAAATAATAAATAAAATATAATAAAAATAACACTTCCCATAAAACCCCATTCTTCTCCTACAGTACAAAAAATATAATCGGTATGCTGTTCAGGTACAAATTTTCCTTTTGTAACAGTTCCTTTTTGATATCCCTTTCCAAAAAATTTTCCAGAACCAATAGCTGTTTTTGAATATAATAGATTATATCCTACATTATCTCTATATTTTTTATCAAACTCATTCTGAAATATAATATTAATTCTATCTTTATGATGTTTTTTAAAAAATTTTTGAAAAAAAAATGGAGAAAAAATAGAAAAAATAGAAAAACTTATAAATAAAAATAGATAAAAAAATAAATCAATAAATGATGCACTTTTTTTGTAAAAAAAAATAAAAATGAAAATAATTAACAAAAACAATATGATAATACAAGGGGAAATATTTAGTGAAAGAATAAATAAAAAAATAGAAAATAAAAAGTAAAATATAAAAAAAATAGATAACCCTTCTCTATATAAAGTTAAAATAAAAGAAAAAAATACGATAGCAGAACCTGGATCTGGTTGTAAAAATATTAAAAAAATAGGGATTATCAATATAATAGATGTATATAATAATATTTTTTTATTATTTATATTATTATGACTCATAAAATGTGCGATCATCAAAGATGTTGATATTTTTGATAATTCGGAAGGTTGAAAACTAATAAAACCAAAAACATACCAAGATTTTGATCCATTCACATTTTTACCAAAAAAAAATACACCTATTAAAAGAAGTAACGTTAATAAAAAGAAAAAAGGAGTAAAATATTTGTAGTGAATTGGTTTAAACGAAAAAACAATAAATATAAAAATAAAACTTAATAAAATCCATATGAATTGTTTTTCTGCTTTTTCAGGAGAAACAGAATACAAATTCATACATCCAAAAAAAATCATAAAAATATAAATTATTACAATTAACCAGTCTATATTTCTTAATAATATTTTATTTCTTTTTATCAATAGAATTTTTTGTATAATAATTAGTTAATTTTTTCATTTTTGCTATAGTATCGTATACTTTTTGTAATCCTGAAGTCATAATTTTTTTTTCAAGATTTTTTCTATTCACATTATTTTTTATATATTTTTCTGCAATAAGACTAGCGATTGGACCAGCCCAACGAGATCCAAAACCCCCGTTTTCTATTATAACAGAAATAGCAATTTTAGGGTTTTCTACTGGAGCAAATAATATAAAAATAGAATGATCAGGTAAGGAAACTATTTTATTATTTTTAATTTTAATAAAATTTTGAGCTGTTCCTGTTTTTCCAGCCATTCTAATCTCAGATGATTTAAAACTTTTTCCTGTTCCAATTATAAAAACTTTTTCCATTCCATTAATAATAAAATCAAAATATTTACTTTTTACTTTAGTAAATTTAGCTTTAGTATAATTTGGATTGGATATAGGTTGATGATTTATACGTTTTACAATATGTGGAGTATAGAAAAATCCTTTGTTTGCTATAGCACAAACCATATTAGCTAATTGTATAGGAGTTACATTAATCTCACCTTGACCAATACTATTGGAAATAATAGTAATAGCATTCCATTTTGTTGTACCATATTTTTTATTATAATAATCTCCAGAAGGAATAACTCCTTTTTCTCCAGTAGCTAAATCATTATACAAATAATTTCCAAAACCAAAACTTTTGATAATATCACTCCATTCATTAACTCCTTTTGTCAAATTTTTAGGATATTTTTCAATAACACGTTTATAAACTTGTGCAAAATAATTATTACAAGAAACAGCAACAGCCGTTTCTATACCTATAGGAAATCCATGAAGACCAGAATGGCAATGAATTCTTTTTTTTCCATATTTAAACCCCTTGTAACATATAAAAGTAGTATTAGTGTCTACTACTCCCATTTGAAGTCCTGCTAATTCTGTTAGTAATTTAAATGGAGAAGCTGGAGGATAACGAGCTTGTGTAGTTCTATCAAATAAAGGATTATCTATCGTATTTTTCATTAATTTTTTAAATTCTTTAGATCTATTTATTCCTACAAATAGATTAGGATTATTAATAGGACTGGATACTAAAGATAAAATCTCTCCATTTTTAGGATTTATAACAACTATTCCTCCTTTTTTTTGATACATGAGCTGTTCTGCGTAATTTTGTAAATTCCAGTCGATCGTTAAAGAAATGTCATTTCCACTGATAGCTTTTATATTATTTTTTTTATTATTATAAGTACCTGTTATACATCCTTTTCTATTTCTTAACCAATATTTTACTCCTTTTTTTCCTCTCAATATTTTTTCATAAGATTTTTCTACTCCAGCCCAACCTATAAAATCTCCCATTTGATAATAATTAGATTCTTTTTTAATATCTTTTTGGGTAACTTCTCCTATATAACCTAAAACATTAGCAGAACTTTCAACTTTATAATCTCTCAGAGAGCGTTTAGTCCAATCAAATCCTTTAAACTTATAAAGTTTTTCTTGTATAGGAGCGAATTTTTCCTTTGATATAAAAGGAAGAAAAACTGATGGTAAATATTTAGAAAAAGCTTTTGCTTTTTCTAAATTTTTAAAAAAAGTATTTTTTTTAATTCCTACAAGATTACAAAATTCTATAATATTAAAATGTTCATCAATAAGAATTGGAATAATTATTAATTCATAAATAGATTTATTAAAAACTAATAAATTTTCATTTCTATCAAAAATAGATCCTCTTTCAGGAATAATTATTTCTTGTTTAATAGAAGTATTAAAAGCGTTAAGAATATACTTATCCGTATATATTTGTATATAAAATAATCTTATTATAAAAATCAGACCTATAAAACTTAACAAAATGTAAAATTTATATAATTTTTTCAATGTTTAATTTTTATTAAATTTTCTGAAAAAAAAATATATAATACATAAAATAGTTGTAAAACTACTGCTAAATATTGTTTTTAATAAAAAAATTATACTAAAAGTAGTTCCCTTCAATATTTCTAATATTAATAAAGAAAAATGATGTGTAAAAACCAATGAAAATATATAAAATGTTTTTCTAATAAAAGGTAATTCGTAAATTGAAAAATCATTTCTATTTATGAAATTTTTTCCATCAAAAAATTGTAAAAAATTCGTTCTTAAAAAAGCAGATAAAGTAGCAGAAAAAGCATGAATACCTCCTGTATTTAGACAATGATCGATAATATAACCAATAAAAAAAGATAAAAATAAAAACAAAAATTTATTACCATTATATGGATATACTAATATAAAAAGTATATATATATAAGAATAACATCTTAAAATTAAAAATAAAGGATTAAATATTGATATTTGAATCAAACAAAGAAAAATAATATAAAATACAGAAACAAAAAAACTTTTGATCAAATTCATTATTTATTTTCAACTTTATAAAGTTGAACATCATTCCATTCTTTTTTGAATAAATTTTTTACAACATAAGCGTTTTCTATAGTAGAAAAATTAGCCATTAATTTTACTTTTATGATATAATTAGCATGTTCCTCATCAAATTTATAAGAAGAGACTTTTCCAATTAGAATTCCTTCAGGAAAAGTAGCCGATTTCCCATCTGTTTCCACTATATCTCCTTTATGTATAGTGGAATGTCTAGGTATATCATACAAAACGACATATTCATGATCCAATCCATCCCAACTTAGAGTTCCGAAATATTTATTTTTTTTTAATCTAGCATTTACTTTAATTTTAGGATTTAAAATAGAAATGGCTATGCTAAAATGTGGAGAAGTTTTAATAATAATTCCTGCAATTCCATCGGATAATATAATTCCCATATCAGGTCTAATTCCGTCTATACTTCCTTTATTTATAGTTAAATAATTTTCTTGTTCATAAATGCTATTATTTATAATTTGTACCGGAGTAAAAGTGTACTGTTGTAAATAGTTTACATCTTCTTCTTTAAAATCTTTATAAATTTTTTTTATTTTAGAAGAAATGAGTGCATTACGTAGTTTATTATTCTCATTTAAAAGTTTTTTATTTTCAATTTCTAATAAAAAATAACTACGAAATTTATAAATAGTTTCATAAATTTTTCCAATCATAAAATTGGAAGATCCTGCATAAATATATTGGTTAAATTTTGAATTGGAAAAAGAAAGAAAAATAGCGATATATTCTAATAAAATAAAGAAAATAAAAAAACGCCATTTTAAAAAAAAATTAAGAAACTCACGCATAAATTATTTCCCCTTTTCCCTATTTCATTAAAAATGTAAATTTTTCAATATTTTTCAATGCTACTCCAGTTCCTTTAACCACAGCTCTCAAAGGGTCTTCTACTAAAGAAACGGAAAGTCCTGTTTTTTTCGATATTCTTTTATCTAATCCTCTTAAAAGAGCTCCTCCTCCAGCCATATATATTCCTGTTTTATAAATATCTGCTGCAAGTTCTGGTGGAGTTTTAGAAAGGGTTTCCATCACGGCATCTTCAATTCTTAAAATAGATTTATCAAGAGCTGGAATGGTTTCTTTATAAGAAAAATTCATTTCTTTTGGTTTTCCTGTAGATATATCTCTACCTTGTATATGAATATTATCAGGAGGGATATCAAGGGCTTCTATAGCAGATCCTATATCTATTTTTATTTTTTCTGCAGTTCTTTCTCCAATATAAAAATTGTATTTAGATCTAAGGAAATAAGCTATATCATTAGTAAAAACATCACCAGCTATTTTTATAGATTTTTTACAAACTATCCCACCTAAAGCTATTACTCCACATTCTGTAGTTCCGCCTCCTATGTCAATAATCATGTTTCCTTCAGCTTTTGTTACTGAAATTCCGGAACCTATAGCAGCTGCCATAGGTTCTTCAATTAAATAGACTTCTTTAGCATTAAGATGTTGTGCTGAATCTTTTACGGCTCTTTTTTCTACTTCTGTAATACCGGATGGTATGCAAATTACCATTGTTAGTGATGGAGTAAAAAGTTTATTATTGATACCTGGAATTTTTTTTATAAATTCTTTAATCATAAGTTCAGCTACTTGATAATCTGCGATAACTCCATCTTTTAATGGTTTATAAATTTTAATATTTTCATGTGTTTTCCCTTGCATTTGTTTAGCTTCTTCTCCTACCGCTAATACTTTTTTTGTTCTTACATCTATGGCTATTATTGAAGGTAAATCTACTATAATCTTATTATTGTGCATGATAAGCGTATTGGCTGTCCCTAAATCTATAGCTATCTCTTGAGTAAAAAGATTCTTCATAAAATCGATGACTAATCCCATTCATATTTTTTTTTATGAAACTACTTAACTAATTTAAATAAAAATTACAGTTTTTCAGTAAATTAAATATTTTATAAAAATTTTTTGTTTTGAATGAACATCATGTTTTTTTATTGCAAGGGAGTAATAAAGGAAATAGAAAAAAATATTTGGATGAATCTTTCATTTTGATCTTTAAAAAAATAGGAAAAATTATTAAAAAATCTTCGTATTTTGAAAGCGAAGCTTGGAATATGAAAAATTCTCCCTGTTTTTATAACAGGGTTTTACATGTAAAAACTAATCATTCTCCTATTGATCTTTTGAAAAAAATTTATGATATAGAATCTTTTATAGGAAGAAAAAAAAATATAGAAAAAAAATATAAAAATAGAGAAATAGATATAGATATTTTATTTTATGATAATATCATTATAAATAGTTCTATTTTAACCATTCCACATCCTTTATTGCATTTTAGAAAATTTGTATTAGAACCTATGTGTGAAATAATACCAAATAAAAATCATCCTATATTTAATTTGACGCTTTTAGAGATATTAGGAACATGCATAGATAAGTTATACGTAAAAAAAATACCTAAATAGGATACATTTAATAATATTAGTTTTTTTACATTATTTTATTTATGAAATTTTTTATTTACATTAAAATGGTATTATTAATTTCTATTTTTGTTCATGCAAATGAAAAAAAAGAAGAGGATAATATTGCTTCAAATAAACAACAAAATAATTTATTTTCTTTTTTTAAAAATATTGTAAAATACAAATCCAATATACAAGAACATAATATAAAAGAAGGTAAATCTTATTTAAAAGGAGAAGCTACTATAGAATATAATAATACAAAAATTCAAGCAGATAGTATTGAATTTAATTGGAAAAATGGAGATATATATGCCATTAAAAAAGAAAAACCTATTATTTTAAAAATAGGAAATCATCAGTATACTTTTAGCAACATTTACACCAATATAAATAGTAATAAGGTAGAAGCAAAAAATTTTTATCTACAAGAAAAAGATTATATAATTACAGCAACCAATATTACGAAAAAAGATCCAAATACGAGTTTAATAAAAAAAATTACATATATATCAGATCCTTTTTTTTTAAAAAAAAAAGATAATGATCCTGATTTTTACTTAAAAACAGATTACTTAAAATATTTTCATTCTAAAAAGTATATTTTTTCTGGTCCAGTTTTTTTCTTTTGGTATAAAGTACCGATGCCTATATTTATTCCATTTTTATATATTCCTGTTAAAAAGGATACTAAGGATAGTAAAGCTACTTATGGTCTGATAAATCCAAAATTTGAAATTAAAAATAAAAAAATTTTTATAAAAAATATAGGATTCTTTTTTCCAATTTCTAATTGTATGAATTTTAAAATATCTAGTTCTATAGATAGTACAAAAAAATGGGAATTAAAAACTAGAATGGAATATAAATTAAGGTATGCCTACCATGGTTTTATTGATTTTAATTATGATCGATATATGTCAAATAGCAATAATTATCAATTTAAATGGGAACACAATCAAGATATAAAATCAGATTCTGAAATAGATTTTAATGCAAACATAAATTATAACAATAATATACTATTCATTAATCATGATTATGAATATTTTTCGTATATAAACATGAGAAAAAAATTTTCTAATTATTTATTATTTATGAATGCTTATATGATACAAAAAAGTGTAAATAATAAAATGGAAATAAAATTTATAATTCCAGAATTTATTTTTCAGATGAAAAATATCTTTTTAGAAAAAAAATACTTTTTACGTCATGTAAATATAGAAAATAAAGTATCTATTCATAATTCAGTGAATTATACAACAGGACATTTTCATACCGGTTTAAATCATAATATGAACATTTCTACTTATTTTTATTTTTTTTATCCTTATTTAAAAATATTACCAAAATTTTTTTATGAAGAATTTTATACATGGGAACATAAAAATTCCAGTATTTCAGGTTTTCAAAAAATAGATTTTTTAGCAGAGATAATATCTATACCGTTTAATAGAATTTTTGAAATAAAAAAGAATTCTATTTTTTTGAGACATAGAATAGAACCTATGTTTTATTTTCATATGAAATATTTTCCTTCTATTTTTAGAAATGAAAAAAATTATAAAGAAATAAACTTTATATTGAATAATGATTTGGATTTTAAATTTAATGAATTAAAAAAAATAAAAATACTTAATAATTTAAGTACTTCGTTCATTCACAATAAAAATTTTATAAAATGTAAAGATTTACATTTTTTTGGAAAAACGGATTTTTTACAAAATTTAGGATTAAAATATAAAGGAGGAATAAATTTTAGTGAAAAAAAAGAAAAGAATAATATGATATTTTTTGATTTTTCTTTTTATTGTAATTATAATACTAATTTTTTTGAAAAAAATGAATATAAAAAAAAAGGGAAAAATCGTTATGATTGTTTTTTTTTTGATGAAAAAAATTATGCAAAATATTCAATTCCATTAAGTTTAAGAATTGATTTTCATTCTCATTATGAAAATGACATCAATCAAAAAAAATTGTTTAATACTTTTTTATCCATGAATGGATCTGTGAATATTACAAAATATTGGAAAATTAATATAAACACAGATTATGATTTATACAACAATAAAATAACATTTGCTAATATTATTTTTTATAGAGATTTAAGAAGTTTTAAAATGAGTTTTAATTGGATTCCTATGGGAAGTTGGTCTTTTTTTATAGGGATTAAAGATCCAAATTTAAGTAATATTATACAGTATAACGAAAAAAGCTAAATACTATGATACCAAAAAAGTTTTCAATAGAAAAAATACCATCTTATGGACCATATAGTACATGTGTTATTGTAGAAAATTTTTTATTTGTTTCTGGACAAATTGCTGTCGAACAAAAAACTGGAAAAATTATCTATGATACTATAGAAATGGAAACAAAAAAAATAATGGATAATTTAAAAATTATTCTTTTTGAAAATGGAATAGGATTTCAAAATGTTATAAAAACTTCTATTTTCGTAAAAAATATGAATCATTTTTCTAAAATAAATGATGTATATTCTGAATTTTTTCAGAAAGGAAATTATCCAGCTAGAGAAACAATTCAAGTAAGTGGATTACCTAAAAATGCGAATTTAGAAATATCTTTAATCGCATACAAAAAAAATTAAAAAAAATATATTATTTTTCAAATTTTTAAATATTGTTTTTTATTCTTTTTTATTATTTTATTAGGAATAAACAAAGTTTATTCTCATAATTATCATAAACTTAAAAATAAGATAAAATTGGTTCATGCTGATTATATACAAAAAAATAATCATGATGAATCTTTTATTTTAATAGGAAATATTCATATTAAATATAATAAATATCATCTTTTTTGTGATAAGGCGATTTATTATAAAGAAAATAATAGATTTTATGGATATGGAAATGTTCAACTAAAATCAGAAAAAAATAAAATAATTTCTCAAAAAATATATATAGAAGATCATTTTTATCATTTTAAATTATCAGGTAGAGTCGTTTTATATCTATATGAAGATAAAACAAAATTAATGGCTAATGTTATGAATTATAATTTTCGAAAAAAATTACTTCAAGCTATCGATAATGTGGTTTTATTGAAGAATAATATAAAATTAACTACCAATATATTAGAATATAATTTTAAAATTAAAAAAATTCATTACAAAGGATATGGAGTGATTCATTATGACGATTATACTATATCTAGTAAAGAAGGTTTTTTTTTAACTGAAAAAAACAAAGCTAAATTAATAGATAAAATTAAATTGGTAAGTAAAAATTATATTGTATATTCTGATGTTTTGGAATTTTTCTTAAAAAAGAATCAAATAAACTTTAATCATCCTACTATTGTAGTACAAAATACAAATTCAAATAATTTTTTATATACTAAAAAAGCATTATTTTTGATTAAAAAAAAAATATTTTTTTTTAATCAAAATATTAGTATTCATTATAATGGAAAAATTATAAGGGGAAAATATTTATTTTTTGATCAAAAAAAACAAAATGGATTCATTAAAAATGTTTTATTAGAAGATTCTAAAAAAAAATATTTTTTGATGGGAGAATATGGGAAGTTTGATTTCAAACATGATTTTTTTATTTTGAATAAAAATATAAAAATAGTAAAAAGATCGAAAGAAAATTCAATTTTTATTTTTTCTAATATTTTAAAAATAAAAAAAATAAAAAATTCTGCATTTTTTATACAAGCTTTTACTGTTAAAAGTTTTTTTTTGAATGGAAAAATTCAAGGAAAATGCAATGTTTTGAATTATGATTCTTCAAATAATTATATACAATTTGATGGAAATACTATTTTTTGGTATAAAAATAAGCAACTTTCTGGAAATTCTATATTTATACACTTCAGAGAAGGAAATGAAGATTCTTTAAAATATATAAAAATTATAAAAAATGCTTTTTATATAGAAAAAATAAATTCCCTTTATTTTAATCAAGTAGAAGGAGAAATTATGATTGGTTTTTTTAATAAAAAAAATTTTTTGAAAAAAATTTTAATTCAAGGAAATACCAATAGTATTATTTTTCTTCCTTTTCCTTCTTATAAAGGAATAAAATTAATTCATAAATTTTTTTGTGGAACTTTATCATTAAATTTAGATGATTTAGATAATAAAAAAATAAAAATAAAAAAAATTTTATGTACAGAAAATGCTCAATCAGAGTTGATTCCTATATCGCCAATAACTCCTAAAAAGTTTTTTTTTCTTTCTAATTTTGTTTGGAAAGAAAAAGAAAAACCGAAGATGGATTACAAAAAAATTGATCAAAAAATGGAAAAATATAGAAAAGAAAATATGTTAGAACAAGAACAAATTTTAAAAATAAAAAAATAGAACTAAATTCTTGTCTTATGAAAGAATTAGAATTAGAAAAGGACTTTTTTCTATATCAAACTCAAATTAATCCTTATCCTATGAAAATTATGGTGGACCATGCATATGGTAACTATATCTATGGGAAAGATGGAAAAAAATATTTAGATTTTGTAGCAGGTATTTCTGTAAATGTATTAGGACATGGAAATAAAAAAATAAAAGAAGCTATAAAAAAACAAGTAGATAAATATTTACATACTATGGTCTATGGAGAATTTATACAAAATCCTTGTGTAAAGCTTTGTAAAAAAATAGCAGAAAATACTCCATTTCCATTGACTACTACTTATTTAGTAAATTCAGGAACAGAAGCGGTAGAAGTAGCTTTGAAATTAGCTAAATGTTATACTGGAAAAGAAGAAATTATTTCTTGTAAATGGGCTTATCATGGGAGCACCCATGGATCTATGAGTATTATGGGATGTGAAAATAGAAAAAGACCTTTTAGACCTCTACTTCCTTTAGTAAAATTTATAACATTTAATCATATAGAAGAATTAATTGATTCTATCACAGAAAAAACAGCTTGTGTTATTTTAGAAACCATTTCTTGTTCTTATGGAATAAAATTACCAAATGAATTTTTTTTAAAAAAAATTAAGGAACAATGTCATAAAAAAAAAGCTTTAATGATACTTGATGAAGTACAAACTGGATTTGGTAGAACAGGAAAGCTTTTTGCATTTGAACATTATGGAATAGTTCCTGATATTTTAATAATGGGAAAAGGAATGGGGGGAGGGATGCCTATTAGTGGGGTGATTTCATCTAATAAAATTATGAAAACTTTTTGTGATTCTGTTACTTTTGCTCATCTAACTACTTTTGGAGGAAATGCTGTAGCAGCTTCTGCTTCTTTAGCTACTTTAAATCAACTTATCAATTGTAATATAATGGAAAAAGTTTTTATGAAAGAAAAATGGATTAGAAAATATTTAGTTCATGATGAAATAAAAAGTATTAATGGAAAAGGTCTTCTTTTATCTTTTGAACTAAAAAATAAAAATTTAGTGGAAAAAGTATTAAAAAATTGTATAAAAAAAGGATTAATTTTATTTCGTTTTTTATTTAATAGTCATACTTTACGTATTACCCCTCCATTAACTATAACAAAGAAAGAAATCCAAAAAGGATGTTCCATTATTATTGATAGTTTAAATCAAATTTAAAAAAAAATGTAATTGAGATTTTTCATTGAATTAGCTTATAATGGTAAATATTTTTATGGATGGCAAATACAGAAAAAAGTAAGTACAATAGAGGAAAAATTAGAATATTGTTTATCTAAATTATTAAAAATATCTATCAATGTTGTAGGTGCCGGTAGAACGGATAAAGGAGTGCATGCTAAACAAATGTTTGCACATTTTGATTATGAAAAAATAATAAGTAATGATTTTATCAAAAAATTAAATATTTTTTTACCAAAATCTATTAAGGTATTAAATATTTTTCCTGTAAAAGAAAATATTCACGCTAGATTTAATGCCATTAAACGAACGTATAAATATTATTTAACACGTGATAAAGATCCATTTTATCAAGATTTTTCTTGGTATTGTTTTTATCCATTAAATATACAAAAAATGAATATTGCTTCCAGTAAACTGATGCAATATAAAGATTTTAGTTCTTTTTGTAAAAAAAGAACTTCAGAGAACAATATATGTAAAATAAACTCTGCTTATTGGACTGTTTTAAATAATAATATTTTATGTTTTACTATTGAATCTAATAGATTTCTAAGATCTATGGTTAGATCTATTATTGGAACATTAATTCATGTAGGAAAAAACAAAATAAGCATTAGTGAATTCATTAAAATTATAGAATCTAAAAATTCTAATTTTTGTAGACATATAGTTCCTGCATGTGGATTGTTTCTTACCAAAATTATTTATCCAGAAGACATTTTTTTATAAAAAAAAATGGAATGAAAAAGAAAGAATCTTCCTTAAAACAATTATTAAAAATTAGTTTAGATTATAAATTTATACTAATCGCAACAATTGTTACTTCTATATTAATAGCATTTATTTCTGCTTATCGTCCTAAATTAATACAGAAAGCGATAGATATTCATATTCTTTATAAGGATTTTTTTGGACTTAAAAATATATTAATGTTGATTCTTATGCTTCTTTTCTTAGAAAGCATATTTCATTTTATTTTATTGTATCTATCTAATGTATTAGCTCAAAATGTTATTGAAAGAATTAGAATTCTTTTATTTGAAAAATTGTTACATTTTAGAAATTCTTTTTTTAATAAAACACCAATAGGAAAATTGCTATCTTATTCTATTTCAGATATAGAAACTATTACTGTCATATTTAATGACGGAATATTACTTGTATCTGGAGATGTTTTAAGAATCATTATGATTATAATTATGATGTACACAGTACATCATAAATTATCTTTTATTGTTTTTTTAACTATTCCTTTTATCTATATCATTACTCGTTTTTTTCAAACAACATTAAAAAAAACTTTTCATGAAGAACGTGTGCATACTTCACGTTTGAATAGTTTTTTGCAAGAAAATATTATAGGAATGTCTATTATTCAACTTTTTCATAAAGAAAAAGAGGAATACTTAAAATTTAAATCTATTAATAAAAAGTTAATGAATGCTCATTTTAAAACTATTTTTTATTTTTCTATTTTTTTTCCTATAGTAGAACTAGTTTCTGCAGTTACTATAAGTTTTGTCATATTTTATGGAGGATTTCATGCAATTGAAAAAGGAAATGTGAAACCAGGACAAATTATTGCTTTTATTTTTTTTATATATCTTCTTTTTCGTCCTATGCGACAAATAGCAGATAGATTTAATATAATACAAAGAGGAATAGCAGGAATAGAACGCATATTTTCTATATTAAGTTCTGATGAAATTATTATTAATAAAGGAAACTTACGATTAAAAAAATTAAATGGGCATATTGTATTTAACAATGTTCATTTTTCTTATTTTGAAAAAGAAATAGTTTTGAATGGGATTTCTTTTGAAATAAATCCAGGAGAAAAAATTGCTATAGTAGGATCTACAGGTTCTGGAAAATCAACTATTACTCATTTGATTTCTAGATTATATGAAATTAAAAAAGGAAATATTTGTATTGATGGACATTCAATTCAAGATATTGAACTTAAAAATTTAAGATCTCATATAAGGGTCGTTCCACAAGATACTTTTTTATTTAATGATTCTATTATAAATAATGTGACTTTAGGAAATCCTTCAATTAATATTGATCAAATAAAAAATATGGCTAAAAAAATAGGAATACATAGTTTCATAACTTCATTACCAAATGGATATCAATATATAGTAAAAGAACGGGGAGGGTTACTATCACTTGGAGAAAAACAATTAATTTCTTTTCTAAGAGTTCAAATGCATCCTTATTCTATTCTAATACTAGATGAAGCTACAGCATCTTTAAATAAAGAATTAGAAAAAATGATCTACTATGCTACAGATTTTTTAACGAAAAAAAAAACTTCTATTATTATTACTCACCGTATTTATACATTAAAAAATGCGGACAAAATATTAGCCATCAATAAAGGATGTGTTGTAGAAAAAGGGACACATGAAGAATTAATTCAATTAAATGGATATTATGCTGGTTTATATAAAGAATCCTTCAAAAAAAAAAATTAAGTGCAATTAATTTTTATATAAGTTTTTTTTAATACTTTTTGAACCCAATTTTTTATTTTATTTTCTTTTTTTACGTCTTTGACAAAATTTTTTAATTTTGTGTAATCTTTTTCAATAGTAATAGGATAAGAAGGAATGCTATCTAATAATTTAACTATGAAAAATACTTCTTTTCCATTTAAAATTTCTTTATAAGGATTAGATATTTCTCCTTTTTTTAAAAAATGTAATGCTTTTTTCATATTTACTGAAAGTTTATTTTCTTCAAAACAAATTTTATTCGATCCTAAAATATTCACATTTTTTTCATCATATATTTTACTTATTTCCTTATTAGAATTAGAAATACGTTTTTTAATTGATTTTACAAATAATTTTGTTTTGTTCAATTCGTCTTTTGTATATTTAGGTTTAATTAAAATATGTCTTATATCAATTTCATTTTTTCTTTTTCCTTCCAATTTTATTAAATGAAATCCTAAATTTGTTTCAAAAGGTTCAGATATTTCCTTTTCTTTTAAAGAAAAAATAATATGTTCAAATTCTTTTGGAATAGAATTTATTTTTATTCCTTTGATAAGACCCCCATATAATGCAGAATCATCATCTTCAGAAAATAAAATGGCTTTAATAGAAAAATCTACATCATTATGTATTTCTTTTTTTATTTTTTTTAAAAAATTAATAGTTATTTTTTTGTTCGTTAAACTTAATTTTGGATTAAAAACTATATAAAAAATACATATTTTTTTAGGAGAAATAAGGGGTTTTTTTTTAAAAAAATGTTTTACTTCCTCCGGTGATACTTCCACCGTATCCGTTATTTTTTTATAAAATTTTTCTAAATATTGATGGTTCTTTATTGTTTCAATTAGTAAAAAATTTTTTTTTCCAAATTGTGTAAAAAATTCTTTTTTATTATTTGGATATTTTTTTTTCATTTCTGAAACTAAAACTTTAGTTCTGGATTCTAATTCCTTATCGTTTATTTGTATATTTTTATCTTTTTTTGCATAATAAAGCATTAATTTTTTAATTAAAAAATTATTTAAAGCATTACAATTATTGGATCGTATTTCAGAATTCAAAATAATCTCATTTCCTACTACAGCTGTAATTCCATCCAATTTTTCTAAATCAGAAGAATAAGAAAAATAACTATATATTAAAAATAAAAATAAATAAAAGTTTTTCATATTATAAAATGTAATTTCAATAATACATAAAAAAATTATAATATCATGACTTTAAAAGCTAAAAATATATATAAAAAATATAAAAAAAAATATGTTGTTAAAAATGTTTCTTTTAAATTGAATCAGGGAGAAGTAGTAGGATTGATAGGACCAAATGGAGCTGGTAAAACAACCTCTTTTTATATGATTGTAGGACTTATAAAACCAGATGTAGGAAAAATAATAATGCATCAAGAGGATATTACAGGAACTCCAATGTATATACGTTCTAAAAAGGGAATAGGATATTTATCGCAAGAACCATCAATATTTAGAAAATTATCTGTAGAAGATAATATTTTGTGCATTTTAGAAATGCAAAAAATATCTTATAAAGAAAAAAAAAAAAGAACCGAACAATTAATTGAAGAATTAGGATTACAAAAAATAAGAAAAATACGTGGGGATCTTATTTCTGGAGGAGAACGAAGACGTACTGAAATTGCAAGATGTTTAGCTATAAATCCTAAATTTATTCTTCTAGATGAACCTTTTTCTGGAATAGATCCAATTGCTATAGAAGAATTACAAAAAATTATTTTTTCTCTAAAAAAAAAAAATATAGGTATATTAATAACGGATCATAATGTACAAGAAATTTTTACGATAACAGATCGCATTTATTTAATGTTTGAAGGTAATATTTTAAAACATGGCCCTTCTATAGAAATTATGCAAGACTCTATTGTAAAAAAAATTTATTTAGGAAATCGTTTTATAAATGAATCATCGTTTTAAAGGACCAGAAGTAGGATTATTTCTTAATGGAGAAAATACTCCTATTTTTTTAAAAAAATTTTCTTTTTATAAAAAAATATTTGCTGTTGATGGAGCTTTTTATTATTTAAATAAATTAGGAGTTTCAGTGGATTACATTATTGGAGATTTAGATTCTCTTTTAAAAAAAGATATTCCTTCAGAAAATAATTTTATTTATACTTACGATCAAAGATATACTGATTTTGATAAAGCTTTAAATATAATTTATAAAAAAGGATTTCTTAACATTAATGTTTGGGGAGGAAGTGGAAAGGAACAAGATCATTTTTTGGGAAATATATCTACAGCTTTAAAATATAAAAAAAAATTATCTATTATATTTCATGATGAATATTATTATTATTTTTTATCTGAAAAAAAAACCTTTTTTAATCATAAAAAAAATAAAAAAGTATCTTTATTCCCGTTTCCAAAAGTAGAAGGATTACAAACACATGGACTTAAATATTCTATAAACAATGGTTTTTTAAAAATAGGGGGGAATATAGGCATTAGAAATGAATCTAATGAAAAAAGAATAGAAATAATGTATAAAAAAGGTGAATTGTTAATATTTATAGAAAAATAGAGTTTTAAAAAAAATTTAGATAAAATAGTTCAATGATTTAATTGAACTATCATGCTTTTTATATGATCGTAAGATTTTTTTAAAAGATTTTTTTCTTTATTATTTAATTGCAACTCTATTATTTTTTCTATTCCAGATTTACCTAATATAACTGGAACTCCTAAATATATATTTTTCAAATTATATTCTCCTTTTAAAAAAGCAGAACATGAAAAAATACGTTTAGAATCTTTCAAAATAGCTTCTACCATTTGTATGATAGATGCACTAGGAGCTATCCAAGCAGATGTTCCTAATAAATTAACTATTTCTTCTCCTCCTTTTTTTGTTTTTTCAATAATCTCATCGTTTTCTTTTTCGGATAAAAATTCTTGTAGAGGAATTCCGGATATAGATGTGTATCTATATAAAGGAACCATAGAATCACCATGTCCTCCTAATAATAAGGATTGTATATCATGAGGAGAAATTTTTAATTTTTTTGATAAAAAATAACGATATCTTGTTGAATCTAATATTCCTGCCATTCCAATGACACGATGATTATCTATTTTAGCTGTCATATAACTAACGTATGCCATCACATCTAATGGATTAGAAACAATGATTAATTTAGCTTTTGGAGAAAAATAAATAGATTGTTTTGTAACATAACGAATAATTTCTGCATTAGCATTAACTAAATCATCACGACTCATTCCAGGTTTTCTCGGTATTCCACAAGTGATAATAATGATTTCAGAATTTTTTGATTTGGAATAATCGTTAGTAACTCCAATAATTTTAGTATTTGATTGTATAATAGGAATCATTTGAGAAATGTCTAAACTTTTTCCTTCAGAAAATTTTTCTCTAATGTCTAATAAAACAATTTTTTTGATTATATCTTTCTGAACTAATAAATTAGCACAAGAAGCTCCTACGTTTCCTGCTCCAATAATAGTAATTTTCATGTTTTTACTTGGTCTATTTTTTTCTTAGTAAACTTAAATATTTACCTAAATTTGTAAACTATAAAGATAAACACAATTTCTATTTTTTATGAAAGAGGATTACGTTAGAAAAAATAAATTCTATTATAGACATATAGGACCTTCTTCTGATGAAATTAGCGATATGTTAAAAGAATTACAATATACTTCTATTAAGGATTTTATAATGAAAACCATTCCTAAAAAAATACGTTTAAAAAAAAAATTAAACCTTCCCCATTCTATTTCTGAATATCAATATTTAAATCATATTTATAGAATAAGTAAAAAAAATAAAATTTATCGTTCTTATATAGGATTAGGATATAGAAATACCATTACTCCAAGTGTTATTCAAAGAAATATTTTGGAAAATCCAAGTTGGTATACCCCTTATACTCCCTATCAATCAGAAATATCTCAAGGACGTTTAGAAGCTTTAATAAATTTTCAAACTATGATTTCAGATATTACTGGAATGAAAATAAGTAATGCATCTATGTTAGATGAGTCAACAGCAGCAGCAGATGCCATGTTTATGATTTATCAAGAAAAAATAAAAAAAAAACAAATCGATAATAATTATTCCTTTTTTATTTCAGATGATATTTTACCACAAACCTTTTCCGTTTTAAAAACAAGATGTTTTGGTTTGGGAATACATATCATTATAGATACTCATCTGAATCTGTTAAAAAATAAATATAATGGTAAAAAAATATTTGGATTAATAATATCTTATCCTTCTTGTTTAGGAGAAATTTATGATTACAGGGAAACAATAGAATATGCAAAAAAAAATAACATATCAATAATAGTTTCTTCAGATCTATTATCTCTATCTTTATTAAAACCTCCTGGAGAATGGGGGGCTGATGTAGTTGTAGGATCTAGTCAATCTTTTGGTGTTCCTATGGGATATGGGGGGCCTCATGCAGCTTTTTTTTCTACTTATGAAAGATATAAGCGTTTTCTTCCTGGAAGAATTATTGGAATATCTATAGATAAAAAAAATAAAAAAGCATTTCGCATGGCTTTACAAACTAGAGAACAACATATAAAAAGAGAAAGAGCTACTTCTAATATTTGTACATCACAAGTACTTCCTGCTATAATGGCTTCAATGTATGCTTTATATCATGGTAAAAATGGCTTAATAGAAATAGCAAAATGTATTCATGAATATACTAAAAAATTAGAATTTTTATTAGTTCATAATATGAGTAATATTACTCAAGTAAATACATTTTATTTTGATACTATTAGAATAAAAACAGATTTTTTAAAAAAAATAAAAAAAGTAGCAGAACGAAAAAAGACTAATTTCAGATATGTAGATAAAAAACATTTAACTATTACTTTAGATGAAACTACATGTAATGAGGATATCAATCATATTTTATCTATATTTCATGAAGTTTATGGAATAAATAAACATAAGTATAATTGTAATAAAAAAATTAATGATAAATATAAATTTCCTAGTTTCTTAAAAAGAACTTCTAATTTTTTGAATCATCCAATTTTTCATAAATTTCATTCAGAAAATGAATTGATGCGTTATATAAAACGATTGGAAAAAAAGGATATTTCTTTAAATCATTCTATGATTCCACTTGGATCATGTACAATGAAATTGAATGCTTCTACTGAATTATTTTCTTTAAGTCAATATGAATGGAGAAATATTCATCCATTTGTGCCTAATAAACAAGCAATGGGATATCATTTTGTTATTCGTAATTTAAAAAAATATTTTAAGGAAATAACTGGATTTTCCGGAATTTCTTTACAACCTAATTCAGGAGCTCAAGGAGAATATGCTGGCCTTATGGTTATAAAATATTATCATCATTCATTACAAGAATATAAAAGAAATATAGCATTAATCCCTTCTTCTTCACATGGTACTAATCCAGCTTCAGCTAATATGGCAGGAATGAAAGTTATTTCAATTGCTACGAAAAATGATGGATCTATTGATAAAAATGATTTATTGAAAAAAGTAAAAGAAAATAAAGATTTTTTATCCGTATTAATGATTACTTATCCTTCTACTCATGGAGTATATGAAATACATATTCAAGAAATCATAGATATTATTCATGATAATGGAGGACAAGTTTATATGGATGGAGCAAATATGAATGCTCAAGTAGGTTTGATAAAACCGGAACATTTAGGAGTAGATGTTTGTCATCTCAATCTACATAAAACTTTTGCTATTCCTCATGGAGGTGGAGGACCTGGAATGGGACCTATTTGTGTAGCTAAACATTTAAAACCTTTTCTTCCCAATCATCCTTTTATTGAAAAAAAAAAACAGGAACTTACTATTTCCTCTTCTCCATATGGATCTTCTTCCATTTTAACAATTTCTTATGCTTATATTCGTTTATTAGGACCAGATGGTCTAAAAAAATGTACAGAAATATCTGTATTAAATGCAAATTATATAAAAGAAAAATTAAAGAAATTTTATAATATATTATATGTAGGAAAAAATAACACAGTTGCGCACGAATTAATTATAGATTGTAGACTTTTCAAGTCTATAGGAATTGATGTGATAGATATAGCAAAAAGAATGATAGATTATGGATTTCATGCTCCTACTATATCTTTTCCTGTGGAAGGATGTATGATGATTGAACCTACAGAAAGTGAATCTAAAGAAGAATTAGATCGTTTTATTCAAACACTGATCAATATACGAAAAGAAATTAAAGAAATTGAAGAAGGTAAATATTCTAAAAAAGAAAATGTACTTAAAAATGCTCCGCACAGTATAGAATTATTGACTCATAATGATTGGAACTATCCTTATAGTAGAGAAAAAGCAGCATATCCATTATCCTGGGTTAAGGATAGAAAATTTTGGCCATCAGTAAATCGTGTTGACGATGTCTATGGAGATAGAAATTTGGTCTGTACATTTTAAAATTTTTTAAATTGAGAATATGGAGTAACATGAATAGAATCAAATAATTTTTTTTCATATTTTAGCAATCCAGTAATGGCAATCATTGCTCCATTATCTGTAGCATATTTTTTTTTAGGAATAAAAATTTCCCATTTTTTTTCTCTTTTTGTTAGAGATATAAACATATTCCTAATTTCATTATTTGCAGATACTCCTCCTGATAAAGCAACTCTAAAAATACCAGTTTTTATAGTTGCTTTATGTACTTTTTCTAAAAGAATTTCCGCTATGATTTTCTGTATAGAAGCACATAGATCAGATAAATTTTTTTTTATAAAAAATGGATTTTTTTTTGATTTTTTTTGAATAAATTGTAATATATTACTTTTTAATCCACTAAAACTAAAATTAAGTTCGTCTACAGATGGTTTTGAAAAAACAAATTTTTTGCAATTTCCATTTTTAGAAAAAAATTCTATCATAGGACCACCAGGATAATGAAATCCTAATATTCTAGCTATTTTATCCAAAGCTTCTCCTACAGAATCGTCCAAAGTAGTTCCCAATATTTTCATTTGAAAAAAATCGTTTACTTCAATTATTTGAGTATGTCCTCCACTTATTACTAAACCTAAAAATGGGAATCTTGGATAAGAATTACTGATATTCGCATTTTGTATAAAATGAGCCAATATATGCGCCTGAACATGATTTACAGTTAATAAAGGAATTCCTAATCCCATAGAAAAAGATTTTGCAAAAGAAGCTCCTACCAACAAGGATCCTATTAATCCAGGACCTAAAGTAAAGGATACTGCATCTATTTGATTTCGTTTAATTTTTGCGTAATGAAAAGCTTGATGAACAGCTCTTATTATATTTTTATCATGTAATCTAGAAGCTAATTCTGGAACTACCCCACCATATTCTTTATGAATTTTTTGAGAAATGATAATATTAGATAATACATATCTATTTCTAATAATAGAAACAGCCGTTTCATCACATGAAGATTCTATACCAATAATAATAGATTTTTTTTTCATAAAAAAATAACAATATCTTTGAGAATGAATAATGTTTTTTATAATAAATTATTCCTTAAAAAAAACATAATCCTTTTTTTATTTTTTTTATTAGTTTTTTTTACTATTTATAATCAAAAAAAAATACAAAAAAAAGTATCAACATTTTTTTTAGAAAAAGTAATATCTCATTTTGGTAAAAAAGTTTCTATAAAACATGCTTCTATTAATTTATTTAAAAAAGAACTTATTTTACATGATGTAAAAATTAAAGATCATCACCATTTTTCTTTTATTCATTTGTCTAAATGTAGAATATCTATTCCTAATTTATTTTATTTTATTTTCATAAATTCTAAACATTTAAAGATAAAAAATTTGATAATTGAAAATTATTCTTCTTTTTTTATAAAAAAATATTTAAAAGAAAAAGATTATAATATCATTTTTTTGATAAAAAATATTTTGAATAATAAAAAATCAAATAAAATGGATGTCAATTTTATAACTTGTTCTAAGTTAATAATAAATAAATCTCATTTAGTATGTAAAAATATCAATTATTTATTTTATAGTCAAATAAACAATATTTTTATTAATAAAAAACAAATAAAAGCTTCTATACAATCCAAAGGATTTTTTATAAAAAAAAATTTTTTTATCAAAAATTTTTTTTGTAATATAACATATTATTATACTACAAAATTAAAAATTAACAATTTTTTAATAAAAACATCTCATAGTTATATAAAAGGATATTTTACTATTTATAATAAAAAAAATATACAAGGTAAAATTTTTGAAGGATCAAAATTAGGTTCAGATTTCGGAATTTTTTTTTATAAAAAATGGTCTTTTCTATTTTTTATTCAAGGTCGGATCAATGGAGAATTAAATGATGAAAATAAAAAATTTTTTATTTCTGATATTTTTATTAAAGATTTACAAGGAAATAAATTATTTGCGGATAAAATTCATATTTTTTATATAAAAAAAAAATGGAAAGAAATTAAATTTTATAAAATTTTTATAAAATTTAATCCTTATAAAATAAGAAAAATAATACCATATAATTTTTATTCAAAATTTAGATTTATAACTAATATTAAACAATGGATAATATATAAAGGAAGTTTAATTTTTAAAAATCAAAAAAAAAATATAAAAATAGAAGGTATTATACAAAATAATTTTTTTAAAGCTAAAATAGCTACTTTCTTTTATTTTTTAAAAAAGATACAATATACAGGTAAAATTTTAATAAAAAAAAAATATTTAGATTTTTTATTACAAAAAAACTTTTTTTTAATTCCATCAAAAATATCACTATTAACAAGTAAAAATCCAGATTTATGGATTTTTTTTAAAGGAAATTTGGAAACATTCTTTATTACTCTATTTTTTTATCATTCAAAATATAAAATTAGTTTGAAAGGAAAAATTTCTACACATTTTCAAATTAAAAAAATATCTCTATATATAGATAATATTAATAATAAAATTTTAAAAATTATATTAATAAATAATCAACATTTTAAAAAAATTTATATTAATGTATATAACATGATAATTGGTAATATTCATGGATATTTTAAATGGAAACATTTATTTTATGTTATAAAAGAAATTTTTTTTTTAAAAAATTACTGTAGTAAACAAATAATTTCTATTAATTTTAGTTTTTTAATTAAAAAATCCTTTTTTGATTTAATTAAATCAAAAAAGGATAAAAATATATTTTCTGATATTCATATTTCAGGTAAAAAAGAGAATAATATATTGAAAATACTTTTTTTTATAAAAGCAATTCAATTCAATGAAATATTTGTTGATACAGCATGTATAATATTTAATTATTCTTTAAAAAAAAACATACAAATAAATGCAGAAAAAATTTTTATAAAAAATTTTTTTTTAAAAAAAATTAATATTTTTCTTTTAAAAAGAAAAAATTTTTGGATGATAAATTCCAAATTTTTTTTTAAAAAAAAAGAAAAAAAACAAGAATTTCAAGAACAAATATTGAATTTTCTTTGTAAAGAAAAAAACAATTTTTTTATATTTTACCCTTTATTTTCTAAATTAAATATCAATGAATATGATTGGATAATTGATAATGTAGGAACAATAAAAATAGATTTTATCAACAAAAAATATATAATTGATAATATTATTTTGTATTCAGGAAAACAAAAAATTATTATAAATGCGTTTTTTTTTAAAAATAAAAAAAAAATATTTCAACTTTATCTAAATAATGTTCCATTAAAAAAAATCATATTTAAAAAAAATGTTAATGGATTGATTAATGGCTTTATTTTTTACAAAAAAATTGAGAATCAAATTGAACCAAACATTCATATAAAAATTGAAAATTTTTCAATTGAAGAAAACATATTAGGAAATTTTTATATTCATTCTTTTCATAAAAATAAAAATTATGAAATTTATGGAGTTCTTAAAAACAACATTCATGATATTTTAAATATATCTGGAAATATTAACAATCAACTAAAAAATAAATCAAAACTTAATTTTAAAATAAACATAACAAATTTAAGAATGGATAATTTTTCCTTTTTATGGAAAAAAATGAATAGTGAAGCAAGAGGAATTCTTACAGGAAGAATACAAATATTTGGTGATTTGGATCATACTCATTATTTTGGAAAATTAGAAATTAAAAAATTTGGAATAAAAGTCAATTCTACAAATACAGATTATGAAATAATAAGTCCTGCTTATATAAATGTTGTTTCTGAATCCTGCATATTATCTCCTACTTCTTTTATAGAAACAAAATCTAATACTAAAGGTTCTATAAATGGATCTTTTTTACATAAAAATTTTTTTAAATGGCATTTTAAATTGTTTATTTATACAAAAAATTTGCTTGTTTTAAATACAAATAAAAAACAAAATCATTTTTTATTTGGAAAAATATTTACTCATGGAAAAATTAAAATAACTAAAAAAGAAAATAATAAAGTAGACGTATCTATGATAGATGGACAAATTTTGAATTATTCTCATTTATATGTGAATCCAAAAGCTTCAGAATTAATGATGGAAAAAGAAAAAAGTGTTCAAAAAGAGAATAATTTTTTATTTCTAAATATAAAAACTTCTATCAATAATAATACAAAAATATCAATTTTTCTAGATAAAAATTTAGAAAATTTTATTGAATTAAGAGGAAAAGGTTATTTTTTTTTAAAAAAAACATATAAAAAAAATATACAAACTAGTGGAAAATTTTTTATTATAAATGGATTATATCATTTTTATATAAAAAAAATACCAATTTTAAAATTAAAATTTAAAAAAGAATTTAAAATAAAACCAGGAGGATTTATTAGTTGGAAAGAAAATTTTTATCAGTCCAATATTAATTTTATCGCTTATGATACTAAAGAAGTATCCAATGTTATTGAATATATGAATATTTCAAAAAATTTTAAATTTTATAAAAATTTTATTTTTACAGAATTAAAAATGACTTTTAATGGGAGAATACAAAAACCAAATATAAATGTGGAAATTTCATTCCCTAAAAGTAATGAAGAAATACAAAAAAAATTATTAAACAAATTAAATTCTTTTAAAGAAAAAACAATACAATTTGTATCTATTTTAATATTAGGAAAATTTTACACAAAAAATAATATTATAAAAAATTTTTTATATTTTTCTATATACGGAATGATTTTAAAAGAAATCAGAAATATATTATTAAATGTGAATTAATATTTTTTTATAAAAACTATAAAAATATATTGAAAAACAATAAACTATTTCTTAAAAAGAAAGTTTTGTATCTTGGTATTTTTAATACCTTTATTAAAAAAAAAATAAAAATATAAAACAATGATTCTAAGATATCATACAGACGAAATAGACAATACTATTGTCAGAAAACTAAATATAAATGCAAGAACCCCATATACTGAAATAAGTAAACAAATAAGCCAAGAAATAAAACCATTATCCGTTGGAACTGTTCATGTTCGAGTAAAAAAATTAGAAGATGCTGGAATTATTAAGGGAAGTACTTTGATTATTGGATATGAATCGTTAGGATTTCATTTAATAGCTTTTGTAGGTATTTTATCAGATTCTCGTGAGTCTAAATTAGTAAAAGAAGAGTTAAAAAAAATACCTAATGTAGTACAATTATATATTACTTCAGGGAAGTACAATCTTTTTTGCAGAATTATTGCTAGAGACCCTTCAGATGCAAGAGATGTTATTTCTAAAATTGGAGAAATTAAAGGAGTACTTAGAACCGAATCTAACATTTGTTTGGAAGAAAGTATTAATGATGAAAATAGATTGTTATCGAAAATTTTACAAAAAAAAAAATCATCTTATAAAAAAAAAACATGATTATATTATAAAAACTATGATATTATTATAATTCATAATTTTGATCATATTAATCAATATCATACTTCTTCTTTAATTAAAAAATTCCCCCCTTCCGAAAAAATTGCATAGTTACAATTTTTAGGCAATGGCTAACTTCTTAAAATTTTATAAAAATATTGCAGATAAGATTTTAGTTCCAATAATTGCAATCTTATCATTGACTTTTTTTTTACCAAAAAAAGAAATTTTTAAATATGAATTTTCAAAGGGAAAAACTTGGTATTATGGAGATTTATTTTCTCCATTTAATTTTGTTGTTCCCAAAAACAGTATAGACATTAGTTTGGAAATACAAAAATTGAAAAAAAATAAAAAAATATTTTGTATTAAAAACAAAAAAATAGTAAAAAATATAAAAAAAAAGCTAAAAGAGATTCCATTCATAACAATGAATAAATCTTATTCTAGAATTGTTCATCAAATAGTTAATACTGTATACAAATATGGATATATAGATTATATTCCAAAATGGAAACATAATAAAAATACAAAAATTTCTTTTCAAAAAAATAAAAAATGGATTTCTATTCCATACAATAAAATTTACAATCATAATAAAGTAAATCATATTCTTGAAAATAGTTTTATGATGAATAATTATCATGCAAAAATTATAAAAAAAATTTTAAAAAATACTATTATTCCAAACTTTTTCTATAATAAAAATTATACTGAATTTTTTTTTCATGAAAAAATAAAATCTATTCCAAAAATAAAATATTTTTTTACAAAAGGAGACAATCTTATCAATTATAATGATATTATAGACGAAAAAAAATTCCAAATTTTATCTTTTTTTAAAAAAAAATATGAAAATAAAGTATGGAATAAAAAAAAAGATTATTGTATGATCATAGGATATTTTTTCGTAATAAGTATGATTTTTACTCTATTCATATTATATCTTTTTTATTTTCAAAATAAAATTTTTCAAAATAACAGAGAAATCAATTTTTTAATAATCAATATATTATTAATATTAATTATCACTATTTTAACTTTAAAATATCATTCTAAAATATTATATATAATCCCCTTTTGTATACTTCCTATAAGTATTCGTGCTTTTTTCAATTTTCACTTGAGTATTATCATTCACCTAATAACTATTCTATTATTATCCATAATAATACCAAATAGTTTTGAATTTACTTTTATTCAAATAACTACAGGTCTTTTAGTAATGTTAACAAAAAATAACATGTATAAAATGTCTAATCTTTTTATTGCTGTAATAAAAATAACTATCACTTATATAATTACTTTTAGTTTACTTACTTTAATTCGTGAAGGATCTTTAGAAAAAATTTCTTTACATACTTTTTTTTTATTTTTTTTTAGTGGAGTTTTCACTTTGTTTGTTTATCCATTAATATTTATTTTTGAAAAATTATTAAATATTACTTCATATATTTCATTATTAGAATTATCTGATACAAATACTCCTATATTAAGATTATTATCTAAAAAAGCTCCAGGAACTTTACAACATGTTTTAACCGTTGCAAATATTGCAGAAGAAGCGGCTGTAGTAATTGGAGCTAATTCTCTACTAGTAAGAATAGGAGCTATTTATCATGATATAGGAAAAATACAAAATTCTATATTTTTTACTGAAAATCAACAGAATATAATTAATCCTCATGAAAAATTAAGTCCAAAAGAAAGTGCTAAAATTATTTTAGAACATGTATCCATTGGAATTAAGTTAGCAAAAAAATATCATTTACCTAATTCTATTATTGATTTTATACGTACCCACCATGGGAATACCATTGTTCATTATTTTTATGAAAAACAAAAAGAAAAATATCTAAAAGTAGATAAAAAACAATTTCAATATTCTGGGCCTAAACCTTTTTCCAAAGAAACAGCTATTGTAATGATAGCAGATTGCGTAGAAGCAGCTTCAAAAAGTATTAAAAACCCATCCCCTAAAGATTTAGAAAATTTGGTAGAAAATATCATTAATAAGCAAAAAAAAGAAAATCAATTATCCAATACAGATATTACTTTAAAAGAAATAGAAAAAATAAAACAAGTTTTTAAAAAAAAATTAAAGAATATTTATCATACTAGAATAGAATATCCTAATCATGGTTAATTATTATTTGTTTATTTAATGTATCTATTTTAGATTTGTATTCTTTCTTTAGTGGAGAATTGCCAGAGTGGTTAATGGAACAGTTTGCTAAACTGTCGGTATATAGATACCGCGTGGGTTCGAATCCCACATTCTCCGCAATAACGGGGTATAGCGTAGTTTGGTTATCGCGCCTGGTTTGGGACCAGGAGATCGTAGGTTCAAATCCTGCTACCCCGATATCATAAATCCAAAAAATATTGGATCACGTAGCTCAAATGGATAGAGCAACTGCCTTCTAAGCAGTAGGTTACAGGTTCGAATCCTGTCGTGATTATTTTTTTGATATTTTTTTTTCTAATATTTCATCTATCATTCCATATTCTTTAGCTTCTTGAGAAGTCATCCAGTAATCTCTATCTGAATCTTTTTCTATTTTGTCAATAGACAATCCAGAATGATTAGATATAATTTCGTAAAGTTCTCTTTTTAATTTCAAAATTTCACGAACTGTAATTTCAATATCTGAAGCTTGTCCTTGTGTTCCTCCTACTGGTTGATGAATCATAATTCTAGAATGTTTTAATGCAGATCTCTTATTTTTTACTCCTGAACAAAGTAAAACAGCAGCCATGGATGCTGCCATTCCAGTACAAATAGTAGCGACATCAGGTTCAACAATTTGCATTGTATCATATATTCCTAGTCCTGCATAAACATCTCCTCCTGGAGAATTAATATATATTTGTATATCTTTTACCGAATCTACAGATTGTAAAAACAACAATTGAGCTTGCACTATATTAGCTACTTGATCTTCTATAGGAGTTCCTAAAAAAATTACTCTATCCATCATTAAACGAGAAAAAACATCCATTTGAGCTATATTTAACTTTCGTTCTTCAACGATATAAGGAGTCATTAATTTAATATATTCATTCATCATTAAACTATTAATCCTTTTGTGTTTCGTTGCATATAGCATAAAATCTTCTGATTTTTTGTGATAATACATTTTTTTTATGTTGAAAATTTTATTAAAGTTACTCATAGATGCAAAATATTAGAAAATAAATTTATACATACACAAAAAAAAAAAATACAGAAATTAGAAACTTTTAATTAATTATTAAGATATTGAATTTGTACAAAAAATTAGCAATACAAACAATTATCTATTCTATAGGATCCATTTTTCCAAAGATCATTAATTATGCTCTTTTAAAATTTTTTACTATTTCTTTAAAAAGAGAAGAATTTTCTCTTTATACAGATATGTACGCATTATCTTTTCTAGTAATTGGATTTCTTTCTTTTGGATTAGAAAATACTTATTTTAGATTTTTATATAAAAAAAATTATAATAAAGAAATTGTTTTTTCAACTGGTGTTATAATACAATTATTTATCACTTCTTGTTTTTTTATCATTGCTATAAATTCAATAAAATATTTGGTTTTTATTGCTGGATATCATAATCATCCAGAATATTTTTTTATGTTTTTTTTAATTATATTTTCCGATAGCATTTGCATTCTTCCTATGGCATGGCTTCGTGCTCATGATAGACCTTTTAAGCATACTATTATAAATGTATTTAATATATTAATACAATCATTTATCATCATATACATGTTCTATTGTTCTAATAATCTTTACATAAAGAAAACTTGTTTTTTTTCCATTTTTGAATGGATCAATTCTTTTACGGATAAAATAGGTTACATATTTTTTGCAAATATGATATCATCTTTTAGCAATTTATTTTTAGTTCTTCCTATTATTTTTAAAAAAGTAACGGTAAAAAAATTCAACAAAATTCTTGCTAAAAAAATGTTAAATTACGGAATTCCTATTATGCTTGGAACTATATCTTTTTCTATAAATGAAAATTTGGATAAAATTTTGATTAAAAGATGGGTATCCGATGAAATTAATGGATCTTATTCTGCTTGTTATAAAATAGCGTCTTTTATAAATATGTATATCAGAATTTTTCGATTAGGAATCGAACCTTTTTTTTTTAAAAAATCAGAGGATTCTGATGCAAAATACTATTTTGAAGAAATAACTTATATATTTATTCTTTTTGGATTAATTTTTTATGTATTAATATGCAGTAATCTTACTCTATTAATAGAATTTTTTATTGATAAAAAATATCATCTTGCAATATCCATTATTCCTATAATAATGATGGCAAATCTATTTTTAGGTATTTATACAAATTTATCTATTTTTTATAAAATTATAGATAAACCTATTATTGGAACTTATATATCCTTCATAGGGGTACTAATTACCTTTTTATTTAATATTATTTTCATAATAATTCCTAATAATAGTTTCATGATTCCTGCTTGGGGAACTTTTTCATCTTATGGATGCATGCTAATAATTTTATACATTTGGGGTAAAAAAAATTTTTCTAATTTTTTTAAAAAAATCATAAATATTATAATACACTTTATACTTGCCATTTTTATAGTATTTATAATCAATAAAAAAAAAGAAATACTATTTAGCTTTTTTTTTCAATTTTTGTATTTGATAATTGTTTTTTTTTTCGAAAAGAAAAGATTGATGAATTTCATAAAATAATAATGAATTTTGAAATATAAAAAAGAAGATCAATCAACTTTAATTGCCAATATAGAAAAATCTATTTCTATTAATTTTTTGGAAAAAAAATTGATACCAACAGGATTTTTTATTGAATTTTACAAAAATATTAAGTATTGTTTTTTTATAAAAAAACAATTTATTGAAGCTATTTGTATCATTCATATTGAAAAAAAAGAAATTAAAATCATTGTAATCAACATTTTTTTAAAACCGATTATAATTATACCTAATGAAAAACTAGCAATATTAAATATGGTTAAAAAAACCAAAATAAAATGGAATAAATGTACTATTTTAAATAAAAGTATGAGGGGAGATAATAGTTTTGGAAGTAGTGGAATATGAAAAAAAATACGAAAATTATAATTCCTATGGCAGGAAAAGGATCACGTTTACATCCACATACTTTCAACACTCCTAAACCATTCATTTCTATTGCAGGTAAAATAATATTGAGTAGATTGTTGGAAAGTTTATCTAAAGTAATTAAAATTTTTTCCATTCAAGAAATTGTTTTCATTATAGGTAATTTTGAAAAAAAAATAGAAAAACAATTAATAAAATTATCTAATGATGTAGGAGTAAATCCTATTATTTATTATCAAAAAACTCCTCTTGGAACAGCAGACGCTTTACTAAAAGCTAAAGATTCCTTAATAGGAGGACCTATAATTATTGCTTTTTCCGATACTTTATTTTATGGTAATATTGAAAAGGAAATTACTGATAAAGTTGATAATATTATATGGACAAAAAAAATTAAAAATCCTCATTTGTTTGGAGTAGTAAAATGTGATTCTTCAGGAATTATTACTCATTTTGTAGAAAAACCAAATAATTATGTATCTAATTTAGCTATTATTGGTCTTTATTATTTAAAAAATAGTCTTTTTTTTAAAGAAGAATTACAATCTATATTATTAGATAATAATAACAATGAACAAGAATATCAATTGACATATGTTTTAGAAAACATGAGAAAAAAAGGAGAAAAATTTACTAGTAAACAAGTTAAAAAATGGATGGACTTTGGAAACAAAAAAAGAACTATTTATTCAAATTCAAAAATATTATCTATGGAATCCAAACATTCAGAATTAATTAATAAAAAAGCAATCATAAAAAATAGTTTAATTATAAATCCTTGCTCAATAGAAGAAAATACAATTATTGAAAATAGCATTATAGGACCTTATGTTTCAATAGGAAAACATGCAAAAATAAAAAATAGTAATATAAAAAGATCTTTGATTCAGGATCATTCAAAAATTTTTAATGCAAATTTTAATAATTCTATGATCGGAAATCACACTTTTTATATAAAAAAAGAAAAAGAAGTTAGTTTAGGTGATTTTTCAATTTTTAAAAATTGAAAAATAATAATTTTTTTTATATTTGATAAAAAATTCCATTAATTTGATACTACTTGGAACTTTTGGTACCACAGAAATTGTGGTTATTGTCATTCTTGCACTTTTACTTTTTGGTGGTAAAAAAATACCAGAATTAATGAGAGGATTAGGAACAGGATTGAAAGAATTCAAAAAAGCTTCTGAAGGAAAAAATTCAGAATCTGAGGAAAAAGAAGAAAAATCTGAAAAATAAAAATATCTCTCATTTTACGTTTTGTTGATTAGTACTTTTTTTTATACAATTTGAAAAACTAATAATGGCAACGATAACGGTAAAAAATATTATGTTTTTTATGCTCATATTAAAAAGCTTTATTCTTCAGTCTGTATCAAAACAACCGTTTTGGGAACAAAAAAATATCATCAATTTTCATAAAAATATTTCTAATAATAAATTGGATAACATATATATAGAAAAATTATGGAAAAAAATGTTCGTAGGAAAAAAAAGATTTTTATCTGTAAAAAAATTATTTCATAAAAAAAATATTATTATTACTAATATAGATGGGGATAATTTAAGGTTAAAATTAACCTTATTGAATCAAAAATCTCAAATTAAAATACTAAAATACAATAGTATTGTACATGCCGCTATCGAAAGTTATCTTCGTATGGCAAAATATATAGAAAGAATTATTTCATTATCAGATTTTTATTTTCCTATGTTTGAAGAAAAACTTGAAAAGCATCGTCTTCCAAAAGAATTAAAATATTTAGCTATCATAGAATCAAATTTAAATCCTATCATTACTTCCAAAGCAGGAGCACAAGGTATTTGGCAATTTATGCCTGAAACTGGTAAAATATATGATCTTAATATGAATCATATTTATGATGAAAGAAATGATCCTGTTAAATCAACAGAGGCCGCTTGCCGTTATTTAAAATTTTTATATAAAAAAATAGAAAATTGGGAATTAGTTTTAGCTGCTTATAATGCAGGACCTGGTACTGTGTATAAAATTTTACAACGTCATAAAAATAAAAAAGATTTTTGGTATTTATGGGAATTTTTCCCGAAAGAAACACAAAATTATATTCCAAAATTTATTGCTATAAATTATGTAATGAATTACTATAAAGAACATCACATTTCTACATATCATTCTTCTCCTTATAAATACAAGTATAAAGAAACTATATTAATCCCTATAAAAGAAAAAATTTCTTTAAAATTTTTTGCCTATAGTTTAAATATTTCCTATCAAGATTTAATGATTCTCAATCCACAATATCTTGTAGATATTATTACTCCTACTAATACTACTAAAAAAAAGTTTTTTTTAAGATTGCCAAAAAATAAAATTTTTCTTTTAAAAAGGAAGGATTTAATGAATTTAAGAAAATAATAAAAATTAATTGTGTTTAATATAGAAAATATATGATTACTAATTATTTTAATATTATCAAATAATTAATGAACAAAAAAATGGAACACAAAAGAAAATCCTTAAAACTTGTACTAGAAAAAATGGATAAAATATATGGAAAAGGGACTGTAATGCAAATGGGAGATTCTCATATAGAGAATATAGAAATTATTTCTTCTGGATCTATAAGTTTGGATATTGCTTTAGGTATTAAAGGATTTCCCAAAGGACGGATAATTGAAATATTTGGTCCAGAATCTTCAGGAAAAACTACTTTAGCTTTACATTCTATATCAGAATCACAAAAATTAGGCGGTTTTGTTAGCTTTATAGATGCAGAACATGCTTTTGATTGTATTTATGCTAAAAAAATAGGAATAAATATAAAAGAATTAATAATATCTCAACCAGATAATGGAGAACAAGCATTGGAAATAGTAGATAATTTAATTAGATCTGGAGTTATTGATATGATAGTGGTTGATTCTGTAGCGGCTTTAACTCCTAAAAGTGAAATAGAAGGAGAAATGGGGGATTCAAAAATAGGACTACAAGCAAGATTGATGTCTCAAGCATTGAGAAAACTAACTTCTAGTATAGGAAAATCAAAAAGCATACTCATCTTTATTAATCAATTAAGAGAAAAAATTGGAGTATATGGAAATCCGGAAGTAACAACAGGAGGAAACGCCTTGAAATTTTATTCATCAATAAGATTAGACATTAGAAAAGGCTCTTCCATTAAAAATGGGGAAAAAATATTAGGAAATAGAACAAAAGTTAAAGTAGTTAAAAATAAATTATCTCCTCCTTTTAAAATTGCGGAATTTGATATTATATATGGGGAAGGAATTTCAAAAATAGGTGAAATTTTGGATATAGGAGTTGATTTAGGAATTATTAAAAAAAATGCATCTTGGTTTAGTTATGGAGATATTAAGTTAGGACAGGGTAGAGATACTGTCAAAGAATTTTTAAAAGGAAAAAAAAACATTATAAATGAAATACAAAAAAATATATTGAATCAATATATTCAAAAATAGTAAAAAAAATATGAAAATTACTTTTTTGGGAACTGGGAACTCTCAAGGAATTCCTATTATTGGTTCTAACCATCCAGTATGTTTATCTAAAAATCCAAAAGATAAGAGACTTAGAAGTTCTGTTTTAATTGAAAAAAATAAAAAATGTTTTTTAATTGATTGCGGTCCAGATTTTCGTTATCAAATGTTGCGAAGTCATCATTCTAAATTGGATGCTATTTTTATAACACATGAACATCAAGATCATATAGGTGGATTAGACGATATAAGACCGATTTATTTTAATATGAATTCCCCTATCCCTATTTATGGATTACGTAGAGTTTTAAAAAATATAAAAAAAAGATTTTTTTATATTTTTTCTTCAGAAAAAAAATATAAAACATCAAAAATTTACATATCTATACATGAATTAGATAATTCAAAAGATTTCTTTTTTGTAGAAAATTTTAAAATTTTCCCTTTGTCCATATGGCATGGACATTTACCTATTTTGGGATTTCGTATCGAAAATTTTGCATATATCACAGACGCAAGCTCCATTCCCATTGAAACAATTAAAAATATAAAAGGGATAGACGTTCTAGTATTAAACGTATTAAGAAAAGTACCAAAAAATATTTATCCCTTTACGCTTAACGAATCTTTAAATACTATTCAAATCATTCGTCCTAAAAAAACTTACTTAACACACATTAGTCATATGCTTGGATTTCACGAAAAAATTGAAATTAAATTACCTAAAAATGTATACCTTGCTTATGATGGATTAATCATCAATCAAAAATAATATTTTTGCATATAATTAAAATAATATGCAAACATTAAAAAAGATTCTTTTATACATACTTTCTCCAAAAATAACTTCTTTTTTGTTCTTATTATTAGCCTTAGCTATGGCTATAGCTACTTTTATAGAACAAAAATACTCCACTGATGTTGCAAAAATATTTATTTATGAATCTACTTGGTTTGAAATTATAATGTTATTAATGATAATAAATTTAATAGGCAATATATGTAAATATAAATTATGGAATCATAATAAGTTTCCTTTATTCATTTTTCATCTATCATTCGTATTTATTTTTATTGGAGGAATTTTATCTAGATATTATAGTTTTGAAGGGATGATATCTATAAGAGAAGGGGAAATTAATAGAAAAATTATTTCTCTAAAAAATTATATCAAATTAAAAGTTAATCAAGGAAATTATACTAAATTTTATCATGATCCTTATATTCTTTCTTCTTATCATAAAAAATATAAAGAAAAAATTTATTTTAAAAATAATCCTTTGATTATCAAAATTTTAGATTATATACCATGTGCAAAAGTAATTTTATCAAAAAAAAAACCAGAAGAAAAAATTATAAAAATTATTTCAAAAAATAAAAAAGGAATAATAGAAAATTTTATTAAAAATGGTTTTTATACCAAAATAAATGGTATTGTATTTTCTTTAAATAAAAAAATTCCTTTTGGAATACAAATTTTAGAAAAAAAAAATAAATTATATATAAAATCTTCTTTTACAATAAAATGTATAAATCTGATTAATAATAAAACTAGTTTTTTATTAAAAAATACTTTTAATTTATTGAATTTTAAAATATTATATAAAATTCAAATAAATAATAAAATCATGCAATGGATCATTCCTGAAGGAATTGTAAAAGGAAAATTAGAATATGTAGAATCATGTGATCAAGAAGAAAAAAATAATTTATTAAGTGCTATAACAGCGGAAATATATTTTAAAAAAAAATACAAACTAATTACTTTTCTAGGAGGGAAAAATTCAACAGAAATGAGCGATCCTTTATTGTTTAATGATTGCAGAATATCCATTGGATATGGATCTATATTTTGTAATCTTCCTTTTTTTTTACGATTAAATAAATTTCAAGTAAAAAACTATCCAGGTTCAGAATTTCCATCTTCTTTCATGAGTAATATCACACTCATAGATCACATAAATAAAAAGAAAAAAAATTATTTGATTTACATGAATAACGTTTTAAACTATAAAGGATTTAGATTTTTTCAATCTGGATATGATCCAGATGAAAAGGGAACTCATTTTTCTGTAAATAATGATTATTTAGGAACTTACTTTTCCTATATAGGTTATATTTTTATGAGTATAGGGATGTTTTTTACTTTATTTTGGAAAGGAACTAGATTTAGTTATCTTAAAAAAAAATTGAAATATTTATATTCTAAAAGTTATTTATTTTTATTCCTCATCCTCATGATAGGAAGTAACAGTTTCGCTTTTTCTAAAATTACAAAAATTCCTTTGGAAAACGTTTCTGATGCAATTCATATTCCTAAAAAACATGGAGATCAATTCGGTCGTTTGCTAGTACAAGACGATAGAGGTAGAATTAAACCTATCAATACTATAGCTATTGAACTCCTTAGAAAAATACATAAAAAAAATTATATAGAAAATTTAGATGCAAATCAATGGTTTATATCTATACATCAAGATAACATATTTTGGACAAAAATTCCTTTTATTAAAGTTGATAAAAAAGGAGGAGATAATTTTTTAAATAAAGTGAAAGCCAATTCAGAATATTATGTATCTCTGATAGATCTTTATAGTATAGATTCCAAAACGGGAAAATTAAAATTTCTTCTTCAAGAAGATTATGAAAAAACTTTTTCAAAAAATCCCATGAAAAGAAATAAATATGATAAAGCAGTACTTAGTCTTAGTGAACGTGTAGGAATTTTACATAATATTTTTCAGGGAAAATACATTCGTATTTTTCCTATTCCAAATGACGTCAATAATACTTGGTCAAGTTGGATCATTTCAGATTCAAATAGGTTAAATCCTGAAGGATTTTCTATGTTTAATAATTATCTAAAATCTTTATTATTTTCTCAAAATGAAAAAAATTGGCGTATTGCAGATAATGAAATAAAAAAAATACGATTATATCAACTTAAATATGCTAAATCTATTTTACCTTCAGAAAATAAAATATCCATAGAAATTATTTATAATAAATTAAATATATTTTATATTTTATCTTTTATATATGCTTTTTTTGGGATAATTATTATCATTAATTTTTTTTTGATTATGATATTTCAAAAAAAATATATGTATTTTTTTTCTAAAATATTTTTCTTCATTTTATTTTTTCTATTTATTATAAATTTTATAGGTTTAATTTCTAGATGGTATATTTCTGGACATGCTCCATGGACTAATGGATATGAATCATCTATTTTCATTAGTTGGATTTTAGTTGGGATAGGTTTTTTATTTTATAAAAACAAATTTATTTCAGGAATCACAGCTTTAGTAGCATCTATTTTATTAATTATAGCACATGGAAATATCATGGATCCAGAAATAAACAATTTAGTCCCAGTTTTGAAATCTCACTGGTTGATTATACATGTAGCTATAATAACATCTAGTTATGGTTTTTTTTTCACAGGAGCATTTTTAGGATTTTTTGTATTGATTTTGTATATATTAAAAGCATATCTTCATTATTATAGTAAAAGAATTCAAATTAATATTGAAAAATTTACATTAATTAATGAAATGTGTCTTATTATAGGACTTTTTTTATTAACAATAGGAACTTTTTTAGGTTCTGTTTGGGCAAATAATAGTTGGGGACGTTATTGGAGCTGGGATCCAAAAGAGACTTGGGCTCTGATAAGTATTATGGTTTATGCTTTTGTATTACATATTCGATTAGTTCCATGCATGAAAAGTATATTTACTTTTAATTTTTTGAGCATATTATCAATAAGTTCTATTCTTATGACTTATTTTGGAGTAAATTATTATTTATCTGGATTACACTCTTATGCTAAAGGAGATCCTGTAACTATACCTTTTTGGATATATTATAGTTTATTAATTTTGTTAGTAGTTACAAGTTTTTCCTTTTATTCTACAAAATTTAATAACATTAAGAAAAAAATAGACAAATAATCAGTGAATTTTCATTCATCTTTTTTAAAAAAAACAAAAAAAAAACATTTAAAAAAAAAAAAAGCACTTTATTTAGAGATGCATTTGGAAATTTGCATTTTATAAAACGTTTTTTAATCTTTACTTTTGGTTGTATTTCCTATAATCGTTATAATGGTTTTAATAAATTACAATTGAAAGGTACAGAATTTATTAAAGATTTACCTGATACAAAAGTTCTTTTTGTATCCAACCATCAAACTTATTTTGCAGATGTTTTTGCTATGTTTCATGTTTTTTGTAGTGTAAAAAATGGATTTATAAATAGCATAAAAAATCCTATTTATCTTTTGAATCCAAAAGTAAATCTTTACTATGTAGCAGCTAAAGAAACCATGGATAAAGGTTTAATTACAAAATTATTAACTTATTCAGGAGGTGTTACTGTAAAAAGAACGTGGAAAAAAGTAGATAAAAAAATAAATAGTACGGTAGATATTTTATCTGAAATAACTCGTATGGGAATAGCTCTTAATGATGGATGGTTAATTACTTTTCCTCAAGGTACAACTAGAGAATTTGCTCCTGGACGAAGAGGAATAGTTCATGTTATTAGAAAATATAATCCTATAGTTGTTCCTATTGTAATAGATGGATTTAAAAAAGCTTATGATAAAAAAGGAATTCGAATTAAAAAAAAAGGAGTATTAAATAAAATGAAATTTAAAAAACCTATTCAATTGGATTTTAAAAAAGAGACTCCTGATAACATCATGGAAATAATTATGGATGCTATAGAACAATCTCCTAAATATTATATAAAAAAAAATTTATGAAATATCAATTGATTAGAGAAACTTTTCTAAGTTTTTTTAAAAATAAAAAACATAGAGTTATTTCTTCTTTTCCTATTTGTTCAAAAAATGATCCTACTATTTTTTTTATAAATGCAGGAATGAATCCTTTTAAAGATTATTTTTTAGGGAATATTCAACCAATGAATTCAAGAATTGTTAATATTCAAAAATGTCTTAGAGTAACAGGAAAACACAATGATTTAGAAAATGTGGGATATGATAATTATCATCACACCATGTTCGAAATGTTGGGGAATTGGTCTTTTGGAGATTATTCAAGAAAAGAAACGATAGAATGGGCTTGGGAATTATTAATAAAAGTGTATCAGATACCAAAAAAAAATATTTATGTATCCATTTTTATTGGAGATAAAAAAGAAGGATTATCTATGGATAAAGAAACCTTAAAATATTGGAAAGCTTTATTAAGCGATAATAATATACTTTTTTTTGGTAAAAAAGAAAATTTTTGGGAAATGGGGGATACAGGTCCTTGTGGCCCTTGTACTGAAATTCACATTGATTTACGTAATGATAAAGAACAAAAAAAATTATCTGGAAAATATCTTATTAATAAAAAACATCCTCAAGTAATAGAAATTTGGAATCTTGTTTTTATAGAGTTTTTACGTAAATCAGATGGAAAATTAGAAAAACTTTCTACAAAACATGTAGATACAGGTATGGGATTGGAGAGATTATGTATGGTATTGCAAGAAAAATTTTCCAGCTACGAAACTGATATTTTTTTTCCCATTATTCAAGATATAAAAGAATCGTTGGGGAATGTTTATAAAGAAGATTTTAATCAAAAAATATCCATTCGTATTATAGCAGATCACTTAAGAGCTGTTGTTTTTTCTATTTCTGATGGACAATTACCATCTAATAATGGAGCTGGTTATGTTATAAAAAAAATATTAAGAAGAGCTATTTTTTATTCTAATCGTTTTTTATATCAGAAAAAACCTTTTATTTATCAATTTGTAAATTCTTTAGTAAGAGAAATGAAAAGTTCTTTTCCAGAATTGGAAAATAAAAAAAAATACATACAAAATGTTATTAAAGAAGAAGAAATGTCTTTTTTAAAAATTATTGAAAAAGGAAGTAAAAAAATGAAACATATCATCATAAAAACTAAAGAAAAAAATGAAAAAATTATTGATGGGAAAACTATTTTTCAATTATACGATACTTATGGGTTCCCTATAAAATTATCTAAAATGTTAATTGAAAAAAATGATTTATTTTTTGATGAAAAATTACTTAATAAAAAATTATTAGAACAAAAAAAAAGATCTAAAAAAGAAAGTAATACAATAATGAATACTGATTGGATAAAAGTACATAATCATCAATTTATTAAAGAAAATTTGGTAGGATTTGTAGGGTATGAAATGATAGAATGTGATATTTTAATCATAAAATATAGAAAAGTAGAAAATAAATCAGATAAAACTCATTATTATGAATTAGTTTTTTCGAAAACTCCTTTTTATCCTGAAGGAGGAGGACAGTTGGGGGATACAGGTTATATAAAAAGTAAATTGGATCAAATTTTAGTTTTTAATACTAAAAAAGAAAATTCTATTATTATACATTCTGTTAAAAAATTACCTTTGGATGTTTATTCTTCTTTTAAAGCTATAGTAAATAAAAATAGAAGAGAAGAAATTGAAAAAAATCATACTTCTACTCATTTATTGCATTTTTCTTTGAAAAAAATTCTAGGAAATCATATTCAACAAAAAGGTTCTTATGTAGGAGATGATTATATAAGATTTGATTTTTCTCATAATAAAAAAATAACGATTAAAGAATTGCATAAAATAGAAAACTTAGTTCAAGAGCTAATTTTTTCAGATCTTTTTATGCAAGAAAAAAAATATACTTCTTTACAAGAAGCTAAAAAAAATGCTTTTTTTAGTGAAACGTTTGAAGATAAATATAAACAAGAAGTAAGAGTCATTACTTTTGGGAATTCTTCTGAATTATGCATAGGAACACATGTAAAAAATACTGGATTAATTCAAGTTTTTGAAATAATATCAGAATCTTCTATTTCATATGGAATACGAAGAATTAAGGCTATTACTTCAAAAAAAGCAATACTACATTTAAAATCGGTTCATGATAAATATCAAGATTTAAAAAGTATGATGAGAGGATCTCCTACAAAAAATTTTATTTTTTTACAAGAGTCTAATAAAAAATTAAAAAAAGAAATATCAAAAATACATTCACAGCAAATTAAAATTTTAAAAAAAGAATATTTTTTAAAAGCGATTCTACTGTCATCTTCTATAAAATATATATGTGATATTGATTTTTTGCAAGAAAAAGAATTAGATATGAATATTATTAAAAAAATAGTTTTGGATTTAAGACATGAAATATCTAATTTGTTTTTTATTATAGGATTTATAAAAAATAGAAATCCAATTATTTTTATATCTATTTCAGATTCTATCATTAAAAATAATAATGTTCATGCTCATAAAATAATATCTACAATGGCGGACAATATACATGGAAAATATTGGGGGAAATCTTTTTTCGCTACAGCTATAGGGACTAAAAAAGATGGACTTAGATTAGTTTTAAAAGAGACAATAAATATAAAAAATCGTTTAATAAATAATTAAAAATAAACTTTGATAGATATTTAAAATGTTTAAATTTGAAGTAAAAAAAATAGTGAGAGTATATGAGTGATCAATATTCTTTTCTAAATACCATTCATTTTAAATATTTAGAATTTTTATACAAAAAGTATAAAGAAAATCCTAATTTAATAGAGCCAAGTTGGAGCGCTTTTTTTCATGGATTTGATTTTGGAGAAAAAAACTATAAAAAGGAATCAATTAATACGGATAAGGAACGTTATAAAGAATTTTTAGAACAAAAAAATGAAAATATACATACAGAGTTTTTAGTATATAATTTAATTCATGCTTATAGAAGTAGAGGTCATTTTTTTACTAAAACAAATCCTATACGAAAAAGAAGAAAACATTTTCCTTCTTTAGATCTGAAAAATTTTGGATTATCTGAAAAAGAACTTGATACTTATTTTGAATCTGGAAAATTAATTGGTATTGGAAATACTTCATTAAGAAATATAATTAATTATTTAAAAAATATTTATTGTGGATCTATAGGAATAGAATATATGTATATTTCTAATCCTAGAAAAATTCAATGGATAGAAAAATGGTTTCAAAAAGAAAAATTACAATTTTCTACAGAAGAAAAAAAATTTTTTTTAAAAAAATTAAATGAAGCAGTCGCATTTGAAAATTTTGTTCATACAAAATTTATAGGGCAAAAAAGGTTTTCTATAGAAGGGAATGAGTCTACTTTACCTGCATTGGAAGAAATGATAGAATATACATCCAATAAATATTTAACCGAAGATATTATAATTGGGATGTCGCATAGAGGACGTTTAAATCTTCTTTCTAATTTTTTTAAAAAAAATTATTCTCAAATATTTAGTGAATTTCAAGGTAAAGAGTATAAAGAAAAAATTTTTTCTGGTGATGTTAAATATCATTTAGGATTTTCAAAAATAAGAAAGACTCGTAAAGGACGATATATAAAAATAAATTTAGTTCCTAATCCCTCTCATTTAGAATCCGTAGATGCCATTGTAGAAGGAATTACACGAGCAAAAATAGATATTATTTATAATAATAATATTAATTCTGAAAAAGTTATTCCTGTTCTCATTCACGGAGATGCTGCATTATCCGGTCAGGGAATTGTCTATGAAGTTCTTCAATTATCTAAATTAAAAGGATATAAAACTGGAGGAACAATTCATATCGTAATTAATAATCAAATAGGATTTACCACAAATTATACTGAAGGACGTTCTAGCATTTATTGTACTGATATAGCAAAAATAGTGTTAGCTCCAGTATTACATGTTAATGCAGATGATGTAGAATCTGTTATAAAAGCTATTCATTTTGCTGTAGATTTTAGAATGCGTTATCATGAAGATGTTTTCATAGATTTACTAGGATATAGAAAATATGGACATAATGAAGGAGATGAACCTAGATTTACTCAACCATCTTTATATAAAGCTATTTCAAAGCATCCTAATTCTTATCATTTATACAAAAAAAAATTAGAAGGTATTATTAATAAAAATGATATAATGAGCATGGAAAAAGAATATGAAAAGATTCTTAATGGAGGATATGATGAAGCAAAAAATATTAAATGGAATATTTTGAATTCTTTTTTAGAAGAAGAATGGAAAAATTTTCCTATAGTATATAATAATGAAGAAATTTTTAAAAAAGTAGATACACGATTTCCAATAGATAAAATTATAAAAATATCCAATACTATTTTTACTCTTCCAAAGAAAAAAAATTTTTTTAAAAAAACGGAATACATTTTTCAACAAAGATTGGAAATGATTAGAAAAAAATTGGTAGATTGGAGTATGGCTGAATTATTAGCTTATGGAACACTTTTAGATGAAGGAGTTCATATTCGTTTATCAGGAGAAGATGTGGCTAGAGGTACATTTTCTCAACGTCATTCTGTTATAAAAACGGAAGAAGAAGAAGAAATTATTCTTCTAAATAATATAGGGAAAGGGCATATTAAAATTTATAATTCTCCTCTTTCGGAATATGGAGTTTTGGGCTTTGATTATGGATATGCAATGTATTCTCCTTATGTTTTAACTTTGTGGGAAGCTCAATTTGGAGATTTTGGGAATGGAGGACAAATTATAATAGATCAATATATTTCCTCTGGAGAAAATAAATGGAAAATTAGTAATGGAATTGTATTATTACTACCTCATGGATATGAAGGACAAGGACCGGAACATTCTTCTGCACGTGTTGAACGTTATCTACAACTTTGTGCTAATAATAATTTATTTGTAGTAAATTGTACAACTCCAGCTAATTTTTACCATCTTTTGAGGAGACAAATGAAGTTAAAGTATCGTAAACCTCTTATAATTTTTACTCCTAAAAGTTTACTTAGAAATACGAAATGTTTATCCACAATAGAAGACCTTTCTGAAGGATTTTTTCAAGAAATTTTTGATGATACTTATGTTATGGATGTTAATAAAATTACTAGATTAATTTTTTGTTCTGGTAAAATATATTATGATTTACTAAATAAAAAAGAAACCCTTCAAGATGATAAAACAGCATTGATTCGTATAGAACAGATTTATCCATTAAAAATAAAAAAAATTCAATACTTACTTAATAAGTATAAAAATAAAAAAGAAATTTTTTGGGTACAAGAAGAACCAGAAAATATGGGATTATGGAGTTTTATTTTAAGAAAATTAGGAGATATTATTTCATTTAGATTAATTGCTCCATATGAATGTTCTAGTCCATCTACAGGATCTTATCCAGATTTTTTAAAAATTCAAAATAAAATATTAGAAAAAGCTTTTCTTTGATTTTATATGATAATATTTAAAATTTAAATAATTCTATTATGACAATAGAGGTAAAAGTCCCTTCTCCAGGAGAATCAATTACAGAAGTGGAGGTTTCAACATGGATGGTTAAAAATGGAGATTCCGTTTTTAAAGGTCAAACAATAGCAGAAATAGATTCAGATAAAGCTACTTTAGAGATTTCTGCAGAAGAGAATGGAATAATAACCTTAATGGCAAAAAAAGGAGAAAAAATACGAGTTGGAGACGTTTTATGTATTATTGATACTTATCAAGAAGACAATAAAAAAACTAATAAAAACAAGATGGAGAAAAATGATTTTAAAAATATTAAAATCCCTTCTCCAGCTTCAAAAAAAATTTTAAAAGAAAAGAATATTCCTATAGAATCTATTAAAGGGACAGGAAAACATGGAAGAATTACAAAAGCAGATTGTATTTTTTTGGAAACTAAAACTTCTTTTCCATCTATGGAAAATACGAATAAAATACCCGTATATAGATCAAAAACCGTAACTCGTCTTTCTTCTCTTAGAAGAAAACTTTCTGAAAGATTAGTTTTTATAAAAAATGAAACAGCAACACTTACAACTTTCAATGAAGTTGATATGAAAGAAATTTTTCTTATAAGAAAAAAATATAAGGAAATATTTAAGGATAAACATGGAGTAAATTTGGGTTTTATGTCTTTTTTTACTCTTTCTTGTGTTAGAGCTTTGCAACAATATCCAGATGTTAATGCTATGATTAGTGGAGAAGAAAAAATTAATTTTGAATATTGTGATATTAGTATTGCTATCTCTGGACCTAAAGGGTTAATGGTTCCTGTCATTAGAAATGCAGAACATTTATCATTTCGTGGTATAGAACAGGAAATAAATAGATTATCTACACGTGTTCATAATGGTAATATATCTATAGATGAAATGATAGGAGGAACTTTTACTATTACTAATGGAGGAATTTTTGGATCTATGTTATCCACTCCAATTATAAATCCACCACAAAGTGCTATTTTAGGAATGCACAAAGTAATGGAAAAACCTGTAGTTATCAATGGAACTATTGAAATACGTCCTATGATGTATTTGGCTTTATCTTATGATCATAGAATCATTGATGGAAGAGAATCTGTTGGATTTTTAGTATCTGTAAAAGAATCTATAGAAAATCCAATAAAATTTTTAATGGGAGGATGTGATAAAAATATTTCTAAAATATTAGAATTATGACAGATATAACCAAAAAATATTATGAAAATGATAAAAATTTTTTTTATTACTTTTTCTTTTATTATTTTTTCTTTTTCGAAAGGAAAAGGAATAAAAAATAAAGAATGTAATATTTTTAATAAAAAAATTCATTTAATAACAAAAAATAAAGAAGAAGAAACTCCTCCCATTAATATAATTTTTATGTTACCTTTATTTTTTGGTTCCGACGAAATAGAAGAAGAAATTCATCATGATAATAAAAAATTGAGTGAGAATGCTTTATCCTTTTATTTTGGAGCTAAAGCAGCTATAGATTTATTTAATAAAAAACAAAAAGTAAATATTCAAATTTTTGATACTAAAAATGAAAAAATTAGGATAAAAAATTTTATGCGTTCATATGATTTATCAAATACTCATGCAATTATAGGACCTTTTTTTCGTTCTTCTTTGGAAGAAGTAGCTAAAAATAACAAAAATATACCTATAATTTCTCCATTTACAGATTCTGACTCTTTAAATTTTTATCCTAATGTAATTCAATCTGAAACAAAAGATATTTATCTTGTAGAACCTATTTTAGAAAAAATAAAAATTATTCATAATAATCAAAAAGAAAAAATAAAAACTTTATATATTTTTGGAGAAGATCCATCCAAAAAAATTACAAATTTTATAAAGAAAAAATTTCTTCAATGGAATCTTAATTTTCAAATTTTACATTTTGTAAAAAATTTTTCTAATACTATAAAAAATATTTCTTTTTTTGCAATTTTTTTAGGAGGAAATACTTTTATAGAAAAGGAATTTATAGACCTTCTTAAAAAAAAGAAAAAAATAATTCCTTTTGGAATAGGTTATCATGATATTTTTTATAAAAATATTTCCTTATTTAAGGAATATCAATTTTTATTTACAACAAAATATTTTTTTAATAAAAATGATGAAAAAAAAATAAAATTTTTTTATTTTTTTAAAAAAAAATTAGGGAATAACTTAAATAAATATCCATTTTATGGATTTGATTTAACTTATGATATATTATATAGACTTTTTGAAAATAAAAATTTATTTCAAACAATAGATCAAAAATCTTTTTCAGGATTAGTAAGCAAATATAAATATCATAAAATTTTTGATAAAGGAGGATACGTTAATAAAGGATTCTGGATAATACGTTTATAATTTTTTTCTAATGTAAGGGTTCTGCCTATTTCTATTTCCAATATTCATTTTTTTTATTTGTATTTTTATTATTTGAATTTGATCGTGTAATAAACCAGAAATATCAGTTTTTTTTGCTTCTGATAACAAAAATTCAGCTTTTTTTTTATCTCCTTTTGATAAGGATGCTATTGCTAAGTTTAATTTCGCAATAGCGATGTTTTGTTTAAATTTTAATCCAAAATCTAAAGCTTTTTGCATATAATTTTCCGATTGAAATATATTTTTTTCTGAATATAAAATTCCATTCAAAAAATAATAATAAGCTATTTGATTTTTAGTAAGTTGTAATTCAGGGTTTTTTACATATCCTAAATATTTTTGTAATCCTTTCATATCCTGTTTTTTTATTTTAAAAAAAGCTAATAATAAAAATTCATTCTTAAAAATTAAAAAAATTGGAATACTACTTAATAAAATTAGAATGCATCCACATAAATAATTTTTTTTAAAAAAGAAAAAAAAAGATCCAAAAATAATAAATAAAAATAATGCGAATTTTGAATATTTACTCATAATTCAAATTTTTTTTTCATCAGTATGTTTTTTTTTTATCCAATTAACAAGATCTTGTAAATTTAAGTTGTTTAAAGTATGTCCAGATTCATATTCTTTATATGAATAAAATATTTTATTCTTTTTAAGAAATTTTAATCCTTGTTTTGCTTTAGTTATAGGAATTATCGTATCATATTTTCCATGAGAAATAAAAAATTCTAAATCAGTGTAAATACTTGAATTTATTTCTTTTGGTAAAAGATTATTTTCCAAATATCCACTTAAAGCTATTACTTTTTTTATTTTTTTAGGTTTTTTAAAGGCTATAGCATAGCTAAGAATAGCACCTTGACTAAATCCACATAACCATACTTTATTTTTTTTTAATTGATAATTTTTAATTGCTTCATCGATGAAAAAAGATATTTTTTGAATAGTATTTTTAGCTTGCAAAATATTAATAAATTTTTTTTCATCAGAAAAATCAATATCATACCAAGAATATTTTTTTTCTCCAATCGTATAAAGTCCTTGAATACTAATTATAAAAAAATTGTTTGGAATATTTTTTTGTAAAAAAAATAGATCGTTTTCATTACTTCCATATCCATGGATCATTAGAAAAAGATCGGGTTCATTTTCATTAATGGAACTAATGGGTTTTTTTATAATGTGTTTAATAGAAAGTTTATTTGTTGAAAACATAAAATATTTTATTTTTTTTTATATATTTTTCCATTTTTTATTTCGAATTTTTCATCCGCTATATCTGCTAATTGTAGATTATGAGTTACAATTAAAAAAGTTTGTTTAAATTTCTTTCTAAGGAAAGAAAAAAAATTATGTAATTTTTCTGCATTTTTAATATCCAAATTTCCAGAAGGCTCATCTGCAAAAATAACTTTAGGTTTATTAATTAAAGCCCTTGCTATAGCTAATCTTTGTTTTTGACCTCCAGATAATTCTTCTGGTTTTGAATTTTCATATTTAGAAAGATTCAATTGTTTTAATAAACTTTTAGCCTTTTTTTTTACATTTTTTTTATTTATAAAACCCGGTAAACAAATATTTTCTAATGCTGTAAATTCAGGAAGTAATTGAGGAGTTTGAAAAATAAAACCTATTACTTGATTTCTTATCAAAGAAAGCTTTTCATCTGAAAGAAATAATACCTCTTCTTTATTTATTTTTAAAATAGTTTTTATATTTTTTTTTATAGTGGGTTTTTCTAATGTTCCTAATATATGCAATAAAGTACTTTTACCTGTTCCAGATTCTCCCAAAATACAAACCATCTTACCTTTTTTTACAAAAATGTTTATTCCCTTTAAAATTTCATTTTTTCCAAAAGATTTGTAAATATTTTTAGCATAAATCATTTTTTTAAAATTTTGAATTCTTCTTATAAAGAAATAAAATCATCCTAAAAAAAACGTTTTAAAAATAAACGAATTTTAGTTTAAATTTACTAGTAAATAAAACTATTTTAGTTCAATGAATTTACATGAATATCAAGGTAGAGAAATATTGAATTCTTTTTCTATTCCAATTCCTTATGGCATGCTAGCAACTTCTACAGAAGAAGCTGTGAAAATAGCAAAAATTATTTTTAATAAAACTAAAAAAAAATCTTTAGTAATTAAAGCACAAATACATGCAGGGGGACGAGGGAAAGCTGGTGGGATTCAAATAGCAAAAACTATCAATGAAGTTTATGAAAAATCAAAAAAACTTTTAGGAAAATTCCTTGTAACTACACAAACTTCTAAAAAAGGAAAATTAGTTAGAAAAATTTTATTATCTGAAGATGTTTATTTTTCCGAAAAAATACTTCCTTCAGAATATTATTTATCCATATTACTCAATCGTGATATAGAAAAAAATATAATAATCTATTCCAAAGAAGGAGGTGTGAATATAGAAAAACTATCGATAAATAGTCCGTATAAAATATATACAGAAGAAATAGATCCAATATTGGGATTGCAATTATTTCAAACTAGAAAAATAGGTTTTAATCTAGGTATGGATGATAAAGAATCCTTAAAAAATTTTAGTTATTTTTTAATTACTCTTTATAAAGCTTATAAAATTTGTGATGCTTTATTATTAGAAATAAATCCTTTAATAAAAACATTTAATAATAGAATTCTACCGGTAGATATAAAAATTGTATTAGATGATAATGCTTTATTTCGTCATAAAAAATATGCTATGATGCATGATCAAGATGATATCGATTTTATTGAAAAAAAAGCTTTTGAAGCTAAATTAAATTTTTTAAAATTAGAAGGAAATGTAGGATGTATGGTAAATGGAGCTGGGTTAGCTATGGCTACTATGGATATGATTAAATCTTGTGGGGGGGAGCCGGCTAATTTTCTAGATATAGGAGGGTCTGCGGATAAAAAACGTGTAGAAGAAGCTTTTTATATTATATTAAAAGACCAATCTGTGAAAGCAATATTGATAAATATATTTGGAGGGATCGTACGTTGTGATACGGTAGCAGAAGGAATAATTAATTCATATTCTAAAATAGATCATGATATTGATATTCCAGTTGTTGTTCGTTTACAAGGAACAAACGAAAAAATAGCAAAAAAAATGCTTAAAAATAGTTTATTGCCTATTTATTCTACTGATACATTGAAAGAAGCAGCTGATAAAATTAAAGAAATTTTTAGTCTAAGATAGATGTATGTTGATTTTGAATCAAAGTTTTTTTAAAAACTTAATTGATAAATATAGACCCATAAAATGGAATGAAGTGGTAGGTCAAACAGATATTACTATCACTTTAAAAAAAGCAATACAAGAAAATAGATTATCTCAATTTTTATTTTTTTTTGGACCAAAAGGAGTAGGAAAAAATACATGTGCTCGTATTTTAGCAAATGAATTAAACTCATTTTCAAAATTTGAAATTATTCAAAATATATTTGAAATTAATGGAAATTTTAATAATTCATTAGAATATATTTATAATATTACTAATAAATCTATTTTTTTATCTAAAAAAGGGAAATATAATATTCTTATTATTAGGGAAATACATATGTTTTCTAAAAATTTTTTCAATTTTTTTTTAAAATTTATAGAAGAGAAACATCCGCATATTTTATTTATTTTTTGTGAAACAGAAGAAAAAAAAATTCCAGAATTGATTTTATTGCGTTGTAAAGTTTATGAATTTAAAAGAATTTCTATAAAAGAAATTTTTTTTCATTTAAAAATGATCGCTGAAAAAGAAAATATAGAAATAGAAAATGAGGCCTTATTTGTTCTTTCTAAATATGCGGAAGGATCTATTGGAAAGGCTATTTATATATTTGATAAATTAAATAATTATGATATAAATGGTAAAAAAATATCTAAGGAGTTTATCATGAAAAAATTGGGGATAATTGATGTTAAATATTATTTTAAAATAATAGATCATCTTTTAAATGAAAAAATGCATAAAATATTCATTTTATTGGATAAAATATACCAATATGAAATTGATTCTTATAATTTTATAATTGGGTTAATAAAACATTTCAAAAATTTATTTTTATCTAAAAATACAGAAACAATTTCTATCTTAAAATTTGAAAAAAAAATAATAGAATCTTATATTGAACAATCAAAAAAAATATCTTATTTACTTTTAATAAACGCTTTGAATATTTGTATTTCTTTGGAAAAAGAATACAAATTGAATTCAAATTCAAAATTAACAATAGAAATATATTTAATTCAATTAGTACATTTTTTTTATTTTAAAAAAAATCATTATAATAAATTAAAATTGGTAGAAAATAATCAAGAATTTCTTTTTTATGCAAAAAATGAAAAAATTCATTTTTTGCATAAAAATTGGATAAATTTTATACAAAAATTTTCAGATAAAATAAATACTATTTATTTAGATTTTTTAAAAAACGAAATACAATTTAAAATCATAAAAAATAAAATATTTTTTATGATACCCTACAGATTAGTAAATAGCGATTTTTTATTAATTCAAACACATTTTATAAAATACTTCAAAAAAAAATTAAATAATCCATATTTAGAATTTAAAATTATAAAAATTAAATCAAAGGGAACTCCAATAGAACAATATAATTTTTTATATAAAAAAAATAAATTAGTAGAAACATTAATAGAACGATTAAATTTAAAAATATCTTATTCTGCAAGACAAGAAGAAAAAAAATCATTATAATTACAAAATAATGACAAAGGTCATTTGTAGAAATGAATGATATATTTTATCTTTTTATTTAACATTTTTAATGATTTTAAATTATATGATTCATCATTATTCGTCAAATAGTATAAAAAAAATTTTTTTCTCTTCTGCTTATTCAGATTCAGATGAAGATATTGAAAATGATAGTTCTACTTCTTCTTCTTATGGATCTGAAGGAAAGAGTTCTGGTTATTATGGAGGAGCTTCAATAAAAAGCAATACCCCTGTATTAGATAATTTTGGAAGAGATTTAAATGCTATAGCTATGGAAGGAAAATTAGATCCTGTAGTAGGGAGAGATCAGGAAGTAGAACGTGTATCTCAAATATTGAGTAGAAGAAAAAAAAATAATCCTTTACTTATAGGCGAACCTGGAGTTGGTAAATCAGCTATTGCTGAAGGATTAGCATTACGTATTGTACAAAAAAAAGTTTCTAGAGTATTATATAATAAAAGAGTCGTCATATTAGATTTAGCTAGTTTAGTTGCAGGAACTAAATATAGAGGTCAATTTGAAGAAAGAATGAAAGCTATTATAAATGAATCAGAAAAAAATACAGAATTAATACTTTTTATAGATGAAATTCATACCATGATTGGAGCAGGTGGAACTACAGGTTCATTAGATGCTTCCAATATGTTTAAACCTGCTTTAGCAAGAGGATATATTCAATGTATTGGTGCAACTACATTAAATGAATATAGACAATACATAGAAAAAGATGGTGCTTTAGAACGAAGATTTCAAAAAATTATAGTACAACCTTCTTCTGAAGAAGAAACTATAGAAATTTTAAAAAAAATAAAGGGAAAATATGAAACTCATCATAATGTTCTTTATACAGAAAAAGCTATTAAAGCTTGTGTAAATCTTACGGGACGATATATTATTGATCGTTATTTGCCAGATAAAGCTATTGATGCCTTAGATGAATCAGGAGCTCGCGTACATATAAAAAATATTAAAGTTCCACAAGAAATAGTTTTTCTAGAAAAAGAATTAGAAAGTCTTCGTAAAGAAAAATCTAAAGTAGTTAAAAGTCAAAAATATGAAGAAGCAGCGCGTTTACGTGATACAGAAAAACGTATAGAAAAAAAATTAATAAAAGCACAAAAAGAGTGGGAAGAATCTTCTAAAGAAAATAAAGAAATTGTATCCGAAGAAAATGTTGAAGAAGTGGTATCCATGATGAGTGGAGTTCCAGTTAACAGAATAGCTCAAGCTGAAATGAAAAAATTGAATAATATGATCAATCTTTTAAAAGATAAAATAGTAGGACAAGATGAAGCCGTAGAAAAAATAGTAAAAGCTGTTCAAAGAAATAGAACTGGATTAAAAGATCCTAATTCTATTATAGGATCTTTTATTTTTTTAGGTCAAACAGGAGTTGGAAAAACCTATTTAGCAAAAATTTTTGCGAAAGAATTATTTGATTCAGAAGAATCATTAATACGAATAGATATGAGTGAATATATGGAAAAATTTTCTGTTACTAGATTAATAGGAGCTCCTCCTGGTTATGTAGGATATGAAGAAGGAGGACAATTAACAGAAATTATACGTCGTAGACCTTATTCTGTTATATTGTTGGATGAAATAGAAAAAGCTCATTATGAAGTATTCAATATTTTGTTACAAATATTGGATTATGGATGTGTTACAGATAGTATTGGAAAAAAAATAAATTTTAAAAATACCGTAATTATTTTTACTTCAAATACAGGAACACAGCAATTAAAAGAATTTGGTCAGGGTATAGGATTTTATACTAAAGCAAGACAATCAAATAATTATATTAAAAATATTCTAGAACAAGCGTTAAAAAAAACTTTTTCTCCTGAATTTTTAAATAGAATAGACGATATTATCGTTTTTAATTCTTTAACTAAAAAAGATATATCTAAAATAACTAACATAGAATTGGAAAAAATAATTTTACATGTATCTAATTTAGGTTATAAATTAACTTTACTTCAGGAAGTAAAAGATTTTATTAAAAAAAAAGGATTTGACAATGAATATGGGGCTCGTCCTTTAAAAAGAGTAATAGAAAAATTCATAAAAAATCCTATATCAGAATGTATAATTAGTGAAAAATTAAAAAAAGGAGATCAAATTTTATTAAAAATAAATAATAAAAATAACGATATAGAAGTTATTATTAATAATTAATTTTTAAAAAAATGAATTATTTATCTAAAAAAGTAAAAATTATTGAAAAAATATTAAATTTTTTATATCCTAATCCAATTAATTCTTTATATTATATTAATGAATATACTTTACTTATAGCTATAATACTTACTTCTAAAAGTAAAGAAAAAAAAGTAAATGAAATAACAAAACATTTGTTTCAAAAAATTAAAACTCCTAAAGATGCGGCTAAAATTTCTATAAAAAATATAAAAAATATTATAAAAAGTATAGGCCTTTATAATAAAAAATCGAAAAATATTTATGAACTATCTATTATTTTAATAAAAAAATACAATGAAATTGTTCCTAAAAATATTTTAAAACTAAAATCTTTACCTGGAGTAGGACATAAAACAGCATCTGTTTTTCTATCTAATGTCTCAAATTATCCTGTATTTCCTGTAGATACTCATATTCATAGAATGATGTATCGTTGGGAATTAAGCAATGGAAAAAATGTGAAAAAAACAGAAGAAGATGCTAAACGTATTTTTAGAAAAAGTAATTGGAAAAAATTGCATCTTCAAATTATTTTTTACGCTAAAAAATATTCTCCTTCCAAAAAATGGGATTGTAAAAAAGATATAATTTATCAAGAATTTTTAAAAAATAATTTATTTAAAAGATTAGATTAGAAAGGTAAATCATCAAAATCATCAGAAGACAAAGATGGAGAGATCGCAGAAGTTTTTTTTGAAGTTTCTGTATATGTATCCTCTATTTTCCATCCTTGTATAGAATTAAAATATTTAGTTATCCCTTCGGGATTTGTCCATTCTCTTCCCCTAATGTTAATAAAAACTTTTATTTTATCTTTTGTTTTTACATTTTCCAATAAATCCACTTTATCTTGAATAAATTCAATTAATATATTTTGAGAATATGGTTCTTCAGTCGTTAAAACTATTTCTCTTTTTCTAAATCCACTGCCAAATTTTTGAATTTCAAATAGTTTTTTAATTCTTCCTATAATTTCCATGAAATTTTATGATTTATTTTTATTGTTCTTTTTTTTAATAGTTTCTCCAATTTGATTAGAAATATTAAATGAAGCAATCATATTATTTAACATTTCACTAGCTGCACCTGGTGAATTAGGTAATAAAATTAAATTGGTATTACTGTTTTCTCCCATAGATTGAAGAGTATCATAATGTTGTGTTACTACAATCAAAGCAGAAGCTTCTTGTGAATTAATTCCTACATTATTTAACACTTCAACAGATTCTAAAATACCTCTAGCTATCTCTCTACGTTGATCTGCTGTCCCTTTTCCTTGTAATTTTTTACTTTCAGCTTCTGCTTTAGCTTTGGCTATAATTTTAATTTTTTCAGCTTCCGCTTTATATTCAGCTGCTACTTTTTCTCTTTCAGCAGTATTAATACGATTCATAGCTAGTTTAACTTGTTCATCTGGTTCAAGATCTGTAACTAATGCTTTAATTATGGAATATCCATAATCCAACATAGCTTCTTCTAATTCCCCTTTTACTGCAATAGCAATGTTATCTTTTCTCTCAAAAACATCATCTAAACGCATTTTTGGAACTTCCGCTCTGACAACATCAAATATATAAGAAGTTATTTGAGTATGAGAATTGTCCAATTTATAAAAAGCTTCATATACTTTATCTTTAATTACTTGAAATTGAACTGATATTTTTACTTTTACAAAAACATTATCTTTAGTTTTTGTATCTATTAAAATATCCAATTGTTGAATTTTCAATGAAAGTTTTCCTATTATATTATCTATAATAGGAATTTTAAAATTTAATCCAGCATAACGAATACTATGAAATTTTCCCATTCTTTCAACGATAGCTGCTGTTTTTTGATTAATTATAAATATAAAACTAGAAAATAAAGACAATATTAAAATAATTAATATTCCATAAAATAGTAAACTAAAAATACTCATATTTAAAAAATTTATAACAATCCTAATTCTAAACGAGCTTCTTCGCTCATTAATTCTTTCCCCCAAGGAGGATCAAATGTTAAAATTACATCAACCTTGTTTATTTCTTTTATAGATTTTACTTTTTTTCTTACTTCCATAGGTAAACTTTCTGCTACTGGACAATTCGGCGTTGTTAATGTCATCACTATTTTAACCTCTTTTTTACTAGAAATTTGAATATCATAAATAAGACCAAGTTCATAAATATCTACTGAAATCTCTGGATCATATATACTTTTTAATATAAAAATAATACGATCTTCCAAAGAACAATCTCTACTCATTTTTATTTTTTATTTATTAAAGATCCAAACTGATCAAAATAACGAATAGGATAACCCAATTTTTTTATATTAGGCAATATTTCACTCGCTTTTCCAATAATTAAAATTCTTCCATTTTTAATGGAAAAAAATTTTTTACATGATTTATGTATATCATCAATAGTAACTGATTGTATTTTTTTTAAATAATTTTTATAAAATCCACTTGGTAGATTATTTTTTAATTCACAAATAAAAAGATCACTAATTCTATTTGGATCTTCTAGATCAAGAATAAATTGACCACTTATTTCTTTTTTTTTAATTTTTAATTCTTCCAAAGAAATTTTATTTTTTGAAATATTCACAATTTCTTTCAATATATCTTTTATTGCCATTTCTGTTACTTCATTTCTAACTTGAGTAAAAACTGAAAAATAACCGATATTTCTATCTGATTTTAATACAGAATAAGCTCCATATGTATAAGCTTTTTTTTCTCTAAGATTTAAAAATAAACGACTTTGAGGTCCCCCACCTAAAATTCCATTTGCTAATATAGAAGAAAAGTATGTAGGATCAACTTTTTTGAAACAAACAGGTCCCCCGAAACAAATAGTAGATTGTGTAAGAGAAGGAAGATCTACTATATCTATTTCTATTTTAGATGGAATAACATATTCTTCTATAACAGGTTCATCAACAAATGATTTTTTTTTCCATTTAGAAAAATAAAGATAACATAATTTTTCTGCTTCTTTTTTAGAAATATCTCCTACAAAAGAGAGATAAAAAATATTTGGAATACAATATTTTTCATATAAATTTTTCAAATCTTTAAGAGTAATATTTTTAATAGTATGATGAGTTTCATATTCTCCATACGGATGATTTTTTCCAAAATATAAAACATTTCGAACACGTTGCAAAATAGCGTTAGGATCTTTTTCTGAAAGATTTATATCTATAATTCTTTGTTTAATAATTTTTTCCAATTCTTTGTTATTGTCAAATTTACTATTCATCAAAATATCACTTATGATAGAAACAGATTTATTCAAATGTTTTTTTAACGTTGAAATAGATATTTCAGAAAAAGAAGTATACAAATTAGCTCCTATATAATCAATAATATCATCTAATTCTTCTTTAGAGTGAGTTTTTGTTCCAGAACGAAGCATTTGACCAAAAATTTTTCTTATTCCAGCTTTATCTTTTTCCAAAAAAGGCTTACAATCTAATTCTAACCCAACTCTAACTAAAGGTAGTTTATGATTTTCTACTATTAAAACCTTTAATCCATTTTTCATTTTGAAAAATTTAGGTTTTTCAATATTTATAGAAATTTTTCGTTTTATAGGTTTAGGGGGAATACTACGATTAACTGTATGAGCAAACATAATTATTGTATAAAAAAAAATTGTTATAATGAAAATAATTTTTTTAAAAAATTTAAATTTTTGTATGTTCTGGAACATTGTATAAACGAACTCTATTGTTTTTATTCAAATATTTATTAGCAACCCTTTTAATATCTTCTACAGTTATTTTTCTATATTTTTCTATATCGGTATTTATCAAATTAGCATTGTGATAATATAAATAATAATAAGATAATTTTGCAGAAATTCCACCCATAGAATAATTATCATAAATAAATTTTTTTTCAAAAAAATTTATTTGTTTTTCTAATTCATATTGAGTAATCCCCCTTTCTTTCAAAAGATCAATTTCTTCATCTATTATTTTTATTAATTGATCTAAGGATACTCCAGGATTGATTAATCCATATATAATAAAAATTCCATAATCTTCCATTGTATCTAAAAAAGAACCTGCATAAGAAGCCATTTGTTTTGTATTTACAACATTTTTCATAATACGAGAACTTTCCCCAGAAGAAAGAACGTGATCTATTATTTTTAATATATAAGAATCTCTATCTGTAATCTTTGTAACTCTATATGATAAAAAAACTCCAGGAACCTTCGTATTTTTATCTACATATGTAGAACATATTTCTTTTTTTATAGGTTCTTCTTCTATTTTTTTCATTCTAAAATCCATTTTTCCTTTAGGAATGGAAGAAAAATATTTTTTAATTAATTTTCTAGCTTCATTCATTTCAAAATCCCCTGCTAGAACTAAAACAGCATTATTTGGAACATAATAAGTTTTATAAAATTTCTTATAATCATTTTCTGTAGCAAGATCTAAATCTTTATCAAATCCAATAACAGGATATTTATATGGATGTTTTTTAAATAACAAAGAAGGGATTTTTTCTGAAATAGCTGTAACATATGGTTGATTTTCAATACGCATTTTTTTTTCTTCTTTTACTACTTTTCTTTGTATATTAATACTTTCTTCATCCACTTTAGCATGAAGCATTCTTTCTGATTCCAACCATAAAGCTAATGGTAGACGATCAGAAGGCAATACTTCGTAATAACAAGTTTCATCATGATTTGTATAAGCATTATTTTGACCACCATTAGATGCTATATATTTGAAATATTCACCTTTTTTAATATTTTTAGACCCTTCAAACATAAGATGTTCAAAAAAATGAGCAAATCCTGATCTTCCAGGTGTTTCATTTTTACTTCCTACATGATATGAAACTGAAATTGTGACCAAAGGATTGGTATTATCTTGATGTAAAATAACATGCAATCCATTCAACAATTTTTCTTCAAAAAATTTTATTTTGTATAACTCTTTAGAGTTTGAATGACTAAACATCATAGCTGTTAACAAAAAAAAAATCCTATTCATAAGTATGAAAGTTAAAAATTAACAAAAGAAATTTACGAATTTTTTTTTCCAAAAAAGTAGATTTTTTTCTTTTATTCTATTTTTGTTAAATAAAACTATTATGAATTTGGTTATCTAGTTATGAAAAAAATTCTATTTTTTATTTTCTTTTTATTTTTTTATTCGGTAAAATCTTCAGATATAAAAAATATAAAAGGAGATGCAGAAAAAGGAGCAGTTCTTTTTAAAAAAAATTGCACAGCATGTCATTCTATGAATTTAGAAAAAAAAATGATAGGACCTGCTTTGTATGGTGTAACTGAAAGAAGAAATAGAGAATGGTTACATAAATGGATTATAAACAATAAATCTTTAAGAAAAAGTGGAGATAAAGACGCCATAGCTATTTACAAAGAATATGATAATGTAGAAATGAATATATTTCCTCAATTATCAGAAAAAGAAGTAGATGATATTTTATTTTTTATTCAAAATCCAATAAAAAAAAAAGAAGAAAATCATAAATATGAAGAAATAAATAATGAAAAAGAATTATCAGAAAAACAATTTTTAATTAAATTAATAGTTTTTTGTTTTAGTATTTTTTCTGTAATTCTAATTTGGATTTTATATAGAATTCAAATTTTAACCAAGTTATTAAATGAAAATAAAGATCCCATTTTTGATAAAAAAGATTTTTTAATTAGTATTTTATACAATAAAATTTTAGGTAAAAAAAAGAAAAAATGGTATTTATTATCTTGTTTTATTGGTTTTATTTTATTATTAGGAATATATGAAACTTGGAATTTTTTAATGAAAATAGATATAAATAGGGGATATAAACCTGAACAACCTATTTATTTTTCTCATAAAATTCATTCTGATATTAACGAAATTGATTGTCAATATTGTCATTCTTCCGCAAAATATGGAAAAGTATCCAGTATTCCTTCAGCCAATGTTTGTATGAATTGTCACATTACCATTAATGAATATAATGGTGATTATTTAGAAAAAGGAAAAAGTAGAAATGAATACAACAAAGAAATACAAAAAATATATCATGCTGTGGGATGGGATACAGAAACAAGAAAATATTCAAAAAAAATTCATCCTATTCAATGGATCCGTATACATAATATGCCCGATTTTGTTTACTTCGATCATTCTCAACATATCATAACTGGAGAAAAAACGATAAAAAAATTTAAAAAAGTAAATTTAGTTTGTAATGCTTGTCATGGAGAAGTTAAAAAAATGGATCAAGTAGAAATGGCTAATGATTTTTCCATGGAATGGTGCATTTCTTGCCATAAGAATGTTGAAATAAATACGAATAATCAATATTATAAAAAGTATTTTTCTAATAAAATAAAAAAAGAAAATAAAATAACCGTAGATATGGTTGGTGGTACAGAATGTGCAAAATGTCATTATTAATATAAATGGATAAGCCTAATAATATTATTTTATTTATGAAATCAAATAAAAAAGAAAAAATAATTACAACTTCTTATAAAAATACCATAAAAAATCTTTTAAAAGAAAAAACTTCTAGACGTGATTTTTTAAAATGGGTTGGATTTAGTACTGCTTCAGTAAGCTTAGCAGCTTGTAAAGGGCCAGTAATTAAGTCTATACCTTATGTGGTAAAACCAGATGTAATAACTCCTGGAATTCCTAATTATTATGCTTCTACTATGATTGATTCTTTTGATATAGGAAGTGTTTTAGTAAAAACAAGAGAAGGGAGACCTATTAAAATAGAACCAAATTCAACTTCAAAATATTTTAATACAACTTCAGCTAGAATACAATCTTCTTTATTGTCTCTTTACGATGAAGAAAGATTGAAAAATCCTTTTTTAAAAGGAAAAAAAAGTTCTTGGAAAAAAATAGATGATTATATCATTAAATATTTAGAACATATATATAAAACAAAAAAAAATATTATTTTTCTTTCTTCTTCATTCCCAAGTTTTTCAACAAAAAAATTGATTAAAGATTTTAAAAAAATATACCCTAATATAAAGTGGATTACTTATGATGCTATTTCATATTCTAAAGTATTGGATGCTTCAAAAGAAATATTTGGAATTCGTGCTTTTCCTATTTTTGATTTAAAAAAATCAAAATTAATAGTTTCATTTGATGCAGATTTTTTAGGAGATTGGAGTCCGGAAAATATGGGTAAATCTTATGTTGAAAATAGAACTCCTAATAAAGATATGATGCAACATATTCAAATAGAAAGCAATATGTCAATATCTGGAGCAAATGCAGATATTCGCATATCCAAAAAACCTTCTGAGATAAAAAAAATGTTATTTGAAATTTTTCAAAAAATTTTTTTTGGTAAAGAGCCTAAGGATTTATATGTAAAAAAAATAGCATTTTTAATTGAAAAAATAGGATCTAAAAGTGTTATTTTTGCAGATGGAGATCAAGAATCTTATGAACTTTCTTTTTTAATAAATAAAAAAATTAATAGTCAAGCATTACAAAAAAATAAATATTTCTTTTCAAAAGAAAGCAATGATGAAGAATTAAAAAAATTTATAAAAAATTTAGAATATAAAAATATTGGAGGTTTATTTATTCATAATGTGAATCCAATTTATAGTCTTCCATTAGATTTTTCCAATAAATTAAAAAAAATTATAAAAAAAATCCCATTAACTGTCTCTTTTTCTATGAAAAAAGATGAGACCAACGAAATAATGGACGTATTAGCGCCTATTCCTCATTGGCTTGAATGTTGGGGAGATACTCATCCTGTTACTAATGTTTATACGCTTATTCAACCTACTATTCAATGCATTTTTAATACAAGACAATTACAGGATTCTTTAATAATTTGGGGAAAAATTGAAGAAAAAAATTATTATGAATATTTAAAAAAAAATTGGGAAAAAAATATTATACATAAATCAAATGTTATTTCTTTTAATGAAGCATTATTTCATGGAGTTGTACAAAAAATAGATGATCCATTTCCTAAAAATTTTATGAATGAAAAAAAAATACAAAAATATAGAAAAAAATTAATAGTTAAATATTCAGAAAAAAAATATTTTGAACTTAGATTGTACACAAAAATAAGTATGGGAGATGGACATCAACACAACAATCCTTGGTTACAAGAATTACCAGATCCTATTACACGTACTACTTGGGATAATTATTTGACAATATCTTATTTTGATGCAAATAAAATAGGATTAAAAAATTGGAACAGTGGAGATGGATCTTTGAATGGAAATTGTGTAGACTTAATTAAAAATAAAAAAATAATTATCAGAGATATCCCGATTTTTATTCAACCTGGACAAGCTATAGGATCTCTTGGCTTAGCTTTTGGTTATGGGCAAAAAAAAGGAAAATTATCTAAATTATGTAACGGTATTAACGCTTATAAAATTTATGAAAATTTTAATATTGTACAATACAATATACAAATAAAAAAAGTAGATAAAATTCATAAATTTGCTTGTATTCAATTGGAAAACACTACAGTAGATAGAAAAAATATAGTTAAAGAAACTAATTTAAATACTTTTTTACGATTTCCTAAAGAAATTTGGAATGAAGAAGAAAAAATTGTTACTAACAAAGGAATGCTTTCTCCACAAGAAATTTCTATTTGGGATCAAAAAAAAATAGAAAAAAATGGACATCATTTTAATTTATCTATAGATTTAAATGCTTGTATTGGTTGTGGAGCCTGCATTATTGCATGTAATTCAGAAAATAATGTTCCTGTTGTTGGAAAAGAAGAAATAACAAAGTCTAGAGATATGCATTGGATTCGTGTAGATAGGTATTATTTTGCTAATAATAATGAAAAATCAATTCATAATAATCCAAAAGTATCTTTTCAACCTGTTATGTGCCAACATTGTGATTATGCTCCTTGTGAAACGGTATGTCCTGTTGGAGCAACTACTCATGGGGAACAAGGTCAAAATATGATGGTTTACAATCGTTGTGTAGGAACCCGTTATTGTGCCAATAACTGCCCTTATAAAGTAAGACGTTTTAATTGGTTTAATTATGCAAATAATAATAATTTTGATTATAATATGAATAATACTCTAGGAAAAATGGTTATTAATCCAGATGTTGTTGTTAGAACTAGAGGGGTTATGGAAAAATGCTCTTTATGCATACAAAGAACACAGTATACTATAAATATAGCAAAAAAAGAAAATAGAAAAATAAAAGACAAAGAATTCGAAACAGCTTGTAGTATTTCTTGTCCTACAAAAGCTATTACTTTTGGAGACATTAATGATAAAAATAGTATTATTTCAGAAAAAATAAAAAATACAAGATATTATAAACTTCTTGATTTTATAGGAGTACGACCTAATGTATCTTATCAATTGAAGATAAGAAATGATAAAAAATAAAAATGAAATAGAAAAATTATGTTAGACCACTATGAATCTTCTATAAGAGAACCATTAATATTAGGAAAAAAAACACTTAAAAATATTAGTGATGATATATTAAATCCTATAAAAAATAAAGCTGGTAATCTATGGTGGATAGCATTATCTCTTTCTATTTTAGCTTTTTTATGGGGGGTAGTATGCATATGTTACACTATAGGGACAGGTATTGGAGTTTGGGGATTAAATAGAACAATAAATTGGGCTTGGGATATTACTAATTTTGTTTGGTGGGTGGGGATAGGTCATGCTGGAACTTTAATTTCTGCTGTTTTATTGTTATTTCGTCAAAAATGGCGTTTATCTATCAATCGTTCAGCAGAAGCAATGACTATTTTTGCGGTTATTCAAGCTGGTTTATTTCCTATTATTCATATGGGAAGACCATGGAATGCTCATTGGGTATTACCCATTCCTAATCAATTTGGTACTTTATGGCCTAATTTTAATTCTCCTCTCTTATGGGATGTATTTGCTATTAGCACTTATTTTTCTGTTTCTGCCGTTTTTTGGTTTATGGGATTAATACCTGATTTTGCAATGATTCGAGACAGAATATCAGATCCTTTTCAAAAAAAAATTTATAGTATTCTTAGTTTTGGATGGGGAGGAACATCTAAAGATTGGCAAAGATTTGAAGAAATATCCTTAATTTTAGCTGGATTATGTACTCCATTGGTTTTTTCTGTACATACTATAGTTTCTTTTGATTTTTCTACTTCTGTAATTAAAGGTTGGCATAGCACTATATTTCCACCTTATTTTGTAGCAGGAGCTATATTTTCTGGTTTTGCTATGGTACAAACTTTATTAGGGGTTGCAAGAAAAGTTCTTTCTTTAGAAAGTTATATTACTAGAAATCATATTGAATATATGAATATAATTATTCTTTTAACAGGAGGTATAGTTTTATTAGCATATATTACAGAATTTATTCTTGCGTGGTATTCAGGAAATCCTTTTGAAAAATTTATTTATTTCTCTTCAGAAGCTGCTAAAGGACCATTTTGGTGGGCTTTTTGGGCATTAATTATTTGTAATATTATTATTCCACAATTTTTGTGGATTCAATCTATACGAAGAAGTTTTTTTTGTTCTTATGTTATAGCTATAATTATAAATATAGGTATGTGGTTTGAAAGATTCGATATTATCGTTTTAAATTTAAGTCATGATTATCTTCCTTCATCTTGGACTGGTTTTATTCCATCATTTGTGGATGTTGGAATATTTATAGGAACTATTGGATTATTTTTTGTTCTTTATTTATTATATATACGAGCTTTCCCTGTTATTTCACAATCAGAATTAAAAACAATATTGAAATCTGAAAATAAAAAATAATGAATAAGTATATACATGTTCATGCATTATATGATAATGACCATACACTAATAAATAGTATTCAAATTGTTCAAAATCATAATTTTAGTATATATGAAATATATTCTCCTTTTCCCATTCATAATTTGAACAATATACTTAAATTAAAAAAAACTAATTTGTCTTTTTTATCTTTTATATATGGATTATTAGGTTTTTGTATAGCTAGTATATTAACTTGGTATACTATGATTTTCGATTGGCCACAAAATATTGGAGGAAAGCCCTCTTTTTCTTGGATAAAAAATATTCCTTCTTTCATTCCTGTCATATTTGAATTATCCATTTTTTTTTCTGCACATTTTATGTGTATAACTTATTTAATTCAATGTAAATTATTTCCTGGATCATCCCCAAAAAATCCAGATCCAAGAACTACTGATAATATGTTTTTAATGGAAATTCATATAAAAAAAAATACTGATAAATTAGTTAATTTATTGAAAAAAAATGGAGCAATGGAAATTTTTATAAAAAATAGTAATTGAATTCACACAAAATTAATCAATTATGAATAAATACTTTTATGAAGGATTTATTATTTTAAATGTTTTTTTATTAGGTTCTTGTTGGTTTAATAAAAAAAAACCAAATTTTGTATATATGCCTGATATGTATTATTCCGATGCATATGAACCCTATTCAGATCCTTATTTTAGTTATAATAAAAAAATTAAAAAAATTGAAATTCCTTTTTTTTTGAAAGAAAAAACTTCTTCTTTTTTACCAGTAAAAGGTACTGTTTCTAGATCATATTTTTATAATCATATTTCTGATGATATTGCAAATAAAGGATTTTTTTTTTCTAAAAAAATAACCATGTATCCTTTTCATAAAAAGATGGAAGAAGAAGAAATTATACTTAAAAAAGGAGAAAAATTATATAAAATTAATTGCTCTATATGTCATGGTAATGATGGAGATGGACAAGGTAAATTGGTAAAAAATGAAAAAATTTTAGGAATTCCTAATTATAAAGATAGAGATCTCACTATTGGCAGTGTTTATTATGTTATTACATACGGTAAAAATAATATGAATTCTTACGCTTCTCAATTAAATGAAATAGACAGATGGAAAATAGCAAAATATGTTATGTTTTTAAAAAAAAAATAAATAAACATGTATAGATTTTCGAGTAAAAAAATTATCATTTTTATGATAATTATAGGTTTTGTTTTTATAACCTTGGATAAAATATTTTTCAATAAAAAAAAAAATTTTTTTCTTTTTACTGAAACAGTAGAAAAAATAAAAGAAGAAGAAAAAAATAATCAACCTTGGACTGGTTTATATATTTCCATTTTTTATTTTACCTCTATATCTTTAGGATCTTTATTTTTTTTGGGAATGCAAAATATTTCAAAATCAGGATGGTCTATCATTATTCATCCTATTATGGAGGATGTCGCTTCTTTTATTCCATATGGAGGTTTTATGATTCTTATTATTTTATTATTAAATGCGATGGATTTCATTCATCTATTTCATTGGATGGATTCTGATTTATATAACCCTGCTTCTTTAAAATATGATAAAATTATTGCAAGTAAAAAACTATTTTTAAATATTCCTTTTTTTTTAATAAGAAGCATTATTTATGTATTAGGATGTAGTTTTTTTTATTTAAAAATTAAAAAAATATCTCATATGCTAGATATAACGCGGTCTTTAACCTATTATAAAAAATTATATTTTATATCTATTATTTTTATTGTATTCTTTTCTTTTGTTTCTATATTCATGTCATGGGACTGGATAATGTCCTTAAATCCACATTGGTTTAGCACTTTATTTGGATGGTATGTATTTAGTAGTTATATAGTAACAGGAATAGCAACTATCACTATTCTATCTCTTTTTCTAAAAAAAAGAGGATATTTAACCTTTTTCAATAAAAATCATTTGCATGATTTAAGTAAATATTTATTTTCTAGTAGTTTATTATGGACTTATTTTTGGTTTTCACAATTTTTACTTTATTGGTACGGAAATATTCCAGAAGAAGTTTATTATTTCTTAAAAAGAGAAGAAATATATAATTATATTCATTTTTGGATGCTTATTCCAAATTTTATAATTCCTTTTTTCGGATTAATAAATAGTAAAAATAAAACTAATCCTAAAATAGTTTTTACAATATCTTTTATTTTACTTATTGGACATTATATAGAAATATATAATTTAATAGCACCTGATGTAGGAACTAAATTTGGTATATCGGAAATAGGTTCTTTATTATTAATAGGAGGAATTTTTAATTATATTTTATTTTTTAACATAAATAAAAGAAAACAAAATTCTTATACAGGAAATCCTTTTTTTCAAGAAAGTAAAAATTACAAATATCCTTATATGTAAAATTTTTTTTTCTAACTAAATACTAAAAAAAATAATTTCATGTTTATAATATTTAACATGATAATTTGTTTTTGATATGTTGAATATTTTTTTTATAAAAAAAAAGTAATAAAAATTTTTCTATTTATTTTTATCTTTCAAAAAATTCATTATAGATTTATTAGAACCAAAAAGAGTTAATATATCTCCTTTTTGTAAAACGGTATCTCCTGTAACTAAACCAATCACTTTTCTTGTAGAATTTCCTTTAGAAGACATAGAACTTTTTATATCTCGTATTACGGTAATTAAAGAAACAGAGTATTTTTGTGTTAATTTTATACTTCTAACAGATTTTCCACTAAAAGAAGATGGAGAAAAAACTTCTGCGATAGAATGTTTATTATCCACTCTAAAATAATCTAAGGCGTAATTAAAAGATATTTGTTTAGTTAATCTAAACGCGGCATCCTGTTCTGGATGGACTACATCATTAATTCCCATAGCTTCTAATATAGTATCATGTATTTTAGATAAAGATCTGCTTACTATTCTAAGATGCTTATATTTTTTCTTTAGTATAGCTGTAGTTACTATTGATGATCCTTCATTTTCTCCAATAGCTACAATTCCTAAATCTGCTTGTTGAATAGGCAATACTTTATAAGCGGCTTCATTATTAGCATCCATACATACTACATTTGCTATATGATCTTTTAATAAATCTACTTTTTCCATTTTATGATCTATACCAAAAACCTCATGTCCATTATCTGTTAAATGAAGTGCTAAAGATCTTCCAAAATTTCCTAAACCAATAATTATTATCTTCATGTTTATAAAGTTAGTTTATCAGAATATTTGCTTTAGGATATCTATAATAATAATGATAACCAATTTTATTTTTCCTTAATAATCCAATCATTACGTTGAAAACTCCTATTCTTCCTAATAACATTAAAAATATTAAAACCAATTTACTTCCATTCGATAAATTAGAAGTAATCCCTAAGGATAATCCAGTTGTTGAAAAAGCAGAAAATACTTCAAAAAAAATAGATAAAATATCCTCTTTAGGATCAAAAAAAACAATGATCAAAATACTTATATATATTACAATTAAAGATAACATAATAATTGAAAAAGCTAATTGAATAGATTCTGAAGATATTTCTTTTTTTTGTATTTCTAATCTATTTTTTCCTCTAGATAAAGAAATAATTTTCATAAAAGCTAACGCAAAAGTACTTGTTTTTATTCCTCCACCAGTAGAAGCTGGAGAAGCTCCTATCCACATTAAAAAAATAGTAAAAAAAATAGTTGTAGGAGATAAAAGACACATATTCAATACATGAAATCCTGCTGTTCTAGATGTTGCTGAGGAAAAAAATGAAGCACTCCATTTTCCATAAAAAGAAGAATGTTCTAAAAGAGAACAATTATATTCACTAATATAATAAAAAATAGTTCCAAAAAATAGTAAAAAAAAAGTTGTTAGTACAACAATTTTTGTATTTAAAGTTACTATGTGTACAGGATATCTAAAATTCTCTTCTTTAAAAATTCTATAAAAATATTTTTTAATAGTCACCCATATATATGTAAAAAAATTAAATAAAATATTAAATCCTATTCCTCCTAATATTAATAAACAAGCAATAATAAATTGTAATAAATAATTAAATCTTACGGATTCTGAATATAAACCTTGACTAAGAGTAGAAAATCCACTATTACAAAAAGCGGATACTGAATGAAAAATAGAAAAAAATAAAGGACTATCAGATTCTATTGTATTTTTATCTCTAATGGAAAAATAAATTAATAAAGTTCCTATCAATTCTACTGTTAAAGTAAACATAACAACTTTTACTGCTAAACTAAGAACATTACTTGTAGTTTTTGTATTTAAAAAATTGCTAACAAAAATAGCTTCTTTAAAAGAAAATCCATCTCTAAAAAAATAACTAAAAAAAGAAGTTATAGTTAAAATTCCTAAACCTCCTAGTTCTATTAAAATAAGTATCATTACTTTTCCTAAATAAGTAAAATCTTTAGCTGTGTCTAACACTACCAGTCCAGTAACACATACAGCGCTAGTAGAAGTAAATAAGGCATCTATAAATGATATTTGTTTTACTGTTGATGATGGAAGCATTAACAAAAGAGATCCAAAAAAAGATAAAAATACAAAACTAGTAATAAATATGAAAGCAGGATTATGTATTTTAACATATATTATTCGCATAAAATAAGTAACACGAATTAGTATATATAATATTAAACTAACAAGTAATGATATTTTTATATCCGTAGTTATTTTTTCTTGCTTAAAAAATAAAATTTTTACAAAAGTAAAAATAAGAGAAATTATTAATATAAAAAAAGATAAAAAAATCATAGATTTATAATCCTTTTTAATATTTTTATTCAGAAGAATAAATAAGTGTATTATACTTATAATGGAGACTATTCCTATAAGAATCTTTGCATTAAAAAAATGAAAATTTTTCCATCCTAAAGATATAATAATATAAAAAAATATGAATGGAGTTGCAATTTCTAAAATATTTCTAAATTTAATTGGAATCATGATTTGAAATATTTTTTTATTTTTTCTAATATTTCTTTTACTCCTTTTTTTAAAAATTTTTTAGTACATTTAAAACCATTATAATAAGTTTTTATTTTGGTTTTTTTTATCTTATGCATACCATATAAACTTAGAAAAATTCCAGTAAAATAAATAATTTTATTTTTAATATTTTCACTACGGTATGAGCAACTTATATAGGGGGGCTATAAACCCAATATTCACACATAAAATTAAGTAGACATACAATATTATATCAAACTTTATAAGTTTAACATTTAAAATTATCATTTTTAACCTTCTTTAGCAAGAAGAGCCACTTTAAATAAATTATTTATTTTATCATATTTTTAAAAAAAAACTAACGTTTCCCGTTTTATTTATTATTACAATTTTAATAATTATTGAATTTTTTTATAAATAAAATGGAATAAATTTTTCAATATTATTGAATTTTTTTTTACAAAATTTTTTATATGAAATTAAAGACATATCCATTGCAGATGGAAAAATTTTAGAAAAAAATCTATTTTTTTTTCTAAAAAAAAATAATTTTTTTTCTAAAAAATCAATATTACTAAAAAAAAATACTTCTTTATTTTTAATTTTGAAAAAATTATCATTAATTTTTTTTATAAAAATAGAACTCAATCTTTCTTTTGATTCATTAAATAATGAAGTATAAAATAAATCAGATTTAGCATGTATCATTGGAATTAAAAATCCATTTTTTATATTTATTTTTTGAACCATAACAGTTAAAGAATCTACCGACAATAAAGGAATATCTAAAGAATAACATAACCCTTTAGCAGCAGCTACTCCTATTCTTAAAGAAGTATACGATCCCGGACCTTTACTGACACAAATAGATTTTAAATCATGAAGACTAATTTTAGCTATTTTTGTAGCATATTGTATAAACATATGTAACTTTTCTGAATGAAAATATTGTTCAGAACATTCTTCTATAGAAGTTAAACATATTCCATTTTTAGCAATACTTATTGAACAATTTTTTGTAGAAGTTTCTAAATTTAAAATTAAAGACATATACAATTAATTTAATTAAAAATAAAAATGTATCATAAAACGATAAAAGCAGAAAAAATAATTCAACATATTGTTTTTTGGTTAAGAAAATATATTAAAAAATCTAAATCAAATGGTTTTATTATTGGAATATCTGGAGGAATTGATTCTTCTGTCACATCTTTTTTAACAGCTATGACAAAATTATCTACTATAATATTAGAAATGCCAATTTTAGAAAAAAAAAAAATTTTTTATCTGTTAAACATGCAAAATTTTTAACCAAAAAATTTTCTAATGTTCATTATTTAAAAAAAGATTTATCCACCTTATTTACTTCTTTTTGTAATGCAATGAATATTAATAAAAAAAATAAAAAAAAACCTTTAGCATTGGTGAATGTGAAATCTCGTCTTCGAATGTTAACTTTATATTATTACGCTAATATAAAAAATTATCTTGTTGTTGGAACTGGAAACAAAGTAGAAGATTTTGGAGTAGGTTTTTTTACAAAATATGGAGATGGAGGAGTTGATTTACATCCTATAGCAGATTTAACTAAAAGTGAAATTCGTTTTATAGCTAAAAAATTAAATATTATAAATGAAATACAAAAAGCAAAACCAACAGATGGTCTTTGGGAAGATCAAAGAACGGATGAAGATCAATTAGGAGCAACTTATGAAGAATTAGAATGGGCTATGAAAATTACAAAAATAAAAGATTTTAATTATAAAGAAAAAGAATATCAAATTTTAAAAAAATATCAAACATTACATAAAAAAAATAAGCACAAAATAATACAGATACCTGTCTGTAAAATTCCAAAAACTTTTAAATAATCATCCTATGATGTAATAGAACTAACCATATAAAATCGTTTCGTAACTTTACTTTTCATGGATTAAGATTATTTTATGATGGAAGAAAAACAAAAAAAAAAAATCCCTAATAAAAATTATATTTTGAATTACTCAATGAATCATAAAACTCCTTTACGAGAGGATGCTTTTTTTATGAGTGATGAAGAAAAAATTGAAAAAATAGAAAAACATTTTTTTCATATTATGAAAATATTAGGACTAGATATGAATGATGATAGTTTACGTAGAACCCCAAAACGTGTTGCAAAAATGTTTATACAAGAAATATTTAGTGGTCTTAATCCAAAAACAACTCCTAGACCTTCTATTTTTGAAAATAAATATAAGTATAATCAAATGTTAATAGAAAAAAATATAACAGTTTATTCTACTTGCGAACATCATTTTCTTCCTATTGTAGGAAAAGCTCATGTTGGTTATATTTCTAATGGAAAAGTTGTTGGTCTTTCTAAGATAAACAGAATTGTAAATTTTTATGCAAAAAGACCACAAGTTCAAGAACGTTTAACAATGCAAATTGTAGAATCTTTACAAAAGATGTTAGAGACACAAGACGTAGCTTGTGTCATAGAAGCAAAACATTTATGCGTAAATTCTCGTGGTATTAGAGATATAGATAGCAGTACTATTACAACTGAATTTATAGGATCTTTTAAAAAAAATTCAAAAATTAGAAGAGAATTTTTACATCATATTGGAATTGCATAAATGAATAAAAAAAATAATTTAAAAATATATAATTCTTTAACAGCAAAAAAAGAATTATTTCAACCTATTCACAAAAAATATGTAGGAATTTATGTTTGTGGACCTACAGTTTACAATCATTTGCATTTGGGAAATTGTCGTACTTTTATCTCATTTGATATTGTTTTTCGCTATTTAAAACATTTAGGTTATAAAGTTCGTTATGTTAGAAATATTACTGATGTGGGACATTTAGAAAATGAAGAAAAGGATGTAGAAGATAAAATATCAAAAAAATCTCGTATAGAAGGACTAGAACCTATGGAAATAGTTCAAAAATATACCCTATCTTTTCATAATTTATTAAATATGTTAAATGTTACACCTCCAAGTATAGAACCTACAGCTACGGGACATATTATAGAACAAATAGATATGATTCAAAAATTGATTAAAAAAAATTTAGCATATGAAATAAATGGTTCTGTTTATTTCAATTTAAAAAAATATAGTGAATTATATCCTTACGGAATTCTTAGTAAAAATAAAATTGATAAACTTTTCAATAAAAAATTAAATTTTTCAGTAGAAAAACGTTCTTTACAAGACTTTTCTCTTTGGAAAAAAGCTCATTCTAGTCATATTATGAGTTGGAATTCCCCATGGGGAAAAGGATTTCCTGGATGGCATATAGAATGTACTGTAATGAGTACAAAATATTTAGGAAAAAATTTTGATATACATGGAGGAGGAATAGATTTAAAATTTCCTCATCATGAATGTGAATTAGCACAAGCTACAGGTCTTTATAAAAAAAATGATCTTGCACATTATTGGATGCATACGAATATGCTAACTTTAAATGGGAAAAAAATGAGCAAATCAACAGGAAATTTTTTGGAATTAAAAGACATCATTTATAAAAAATTTAGTAAAAAAAACTTTTCTCCTAGTATTCTTAGATTTTTCATTTTACTATCTCATTATAGAAGTGTAATAAATTTTTCAAATAAAGGACTCATCAATGCAGAAAAAGGATATTTTCGTATTATGAAAGCTTTAAATATATTGAAAAATTTTAATGCAAAAACATTAAAAAACCATATAATTTTTGATGTAGATAATTGGATAAATAATTGTTATAAAGCGCTTAATGATGATTTTAACATACCTTTATTGATCGCACATTTATTTGACGCTTCCCATCTAATTAATGATTCTATTGAAAAAATGGACAAAAATCATGTCTATTTACTGAAAAAATATATGATTTATTTTGTTTTTGATATTATGGGTCTTCAAGAACAAAAAATAGAAAAAAATACTTTTAATGAAGATTCAAAAAAATTAGAAATACTTATTGAAAGATTAATAAAATTCCGTACAGAAGCAAGAAAACAAAAAAATTGGACATTATCGGATAGAATTCGTAAAGAACTATTCCATATAGGAATTTCATTTCATGATAAAAAATCATTTTAAAACTTTATCTATATCCTCTATCAAATCTTCTACATTTTCTATTCCCATAGATAAACGAATAAGAGAATCTTGTATTCCAGCATTCATTCTTATATTTAAAGGAGTAGATTTATGTGTCATAGTAGCAGGATGGCAAATCAAACTTTTTGTTCCTCCTAAACTTTCTGCTAACTTAAAAAACTTAGTTGATGTAACAATTTTTTTTGCAGATTCTATTGTATCATTTTTCATACTAAAAGAAACAATTCCTCCAAAATATCGTTGTTGTTTTACTGCTATCAAATGATTTTTATGATGTGATAATCCAGGATAATAAACCTGATCAACACAGTTATTTTTTTTCTTTTCTAAAAAAGAAGCAATTTGAAATGCATTTTTAGATTGTTTTTTAACACGTAAATATAAAGTTTGGCTTCCTCTTATAGTTAACCAACAATCAATAGGAGATAAAACCCCTCCAGTCGCATTTTGAATATATTTTAGTTTTTCATATAAATATGGACTTTTCACTGTAATTAATCCAGCTAATACATCTGAATGTCCTGCTAAATATTTTGTAGCACTATGTATCACTATGTCTGCTCCTAATATAAGAGGATTTTGAATAGCAGGAGAAGCAAAAGTATTATCTACTACAACTAAAATTTTTGAATTTTTACTTTTGGATTTTTTACTTATAGATTCTATATCAGATATTTTTAAAGTAGGATTGGTAGGAGTTTCTAACCAAACCAATTTAGTTTTATCAGAAATAACGGAAATGACTTCTTCCACATTAGTAGAATCTACAAACTTAGTACTAATACCTAATTTTTTATACAAATTCAATATACGAAACGTGCCTCCATAAATATCATCTACAGCTACTATTTTATCTCCACATTTTAATAGTTTTAAAATAGCATCTACAGATGCTAATCCTGAAGAAAACGCTAAACTAGCATATCCATATTCTAAACTAGTAATTAAATCTTCCAAAATTTTTCTTGTAGGATTATTTGTTCTCGTATAATCAAATCCTTTATGAACTCCAGGAGCTTCCTGTACATAAGTTGAAGTTTGATATATGGGTGTAGAAATCGCACCTGTTAGAGGATCTGATAAAATGTTTTGAATAAGTTTGGTTTCTTCCTTCATCGAAAATAAAATTTCATAACTGGATACAAATGTACTCTTCAAAAAATGAAAATGCAATTTTGAAAAAAAATTATTTTATAATAATGTTATTTTTTTTTGAAAAAAATATAAATTTGTTTCCTATTTTTCTATTTTTAATAAATGATTTTAAAAAATTTAAAAAAAATAATACATTTATTATTCTTTTTTTTATCCTTTTTTTTATGTGCAAATGAAACAGAAAAGAATAAAAAAATGAATGTAGCCAATACAATAATTGATCATATAAGTGATTCTCATGAATGGCATATTGCAGGTACTCATAAAAATGGAATTATTTTTTCATTGCCTATTTTTTTATGGAATGATGGTTTGGAAATTTTTTTTTCTTCTAAATTTTCATGTGGAAATGTGGTAAAAGGAAAACATGGTTTTTATAAAATGTTTCATGAAAAAATATATAAAACGAATTCTAATGGAATATTATATTTAGATTCGAAAGGATTTCCAAAAAATGAAAAACCTTGGGATTTTTCTATTACAAAAAATGTAATATCTCTTTGGATATCTTTTTTTTTATTGTGTTATTTATTGATACGTATGAAATATAGTTATAATAAAAATTATGAAACTAAATGGAATTTAGGAATTATTTTAGAATTTTTAATTTTATTTATACGTGATGAAATTGCTATTCCTAATATTGGAAATAAAAAATATAAAATTTTTCTTCCTTTTTTATTGACATCTTTTTTTTTTATATTAATTAATAATTTAATAGGTCTTATTCCAGGATTTCCAAATGTTACAGGAAATATAAATATAACGTTTGTATTGGCTTTAATTACATTTATTATCACCAACATAAATGCCAATAAAAGTTATTGGAAACATACTTTTTGTATGCCAGGAGTTCCAATAGGAATTAGATTTTTGTTAGCTCCTATAGAGTTTATTGGAATTTTTATTCGTCCATTAACTTTATGTATTCGATTATTTGCTAATATTACTGCTGGTCACATAATTATTTTAAGCTTTATTTGTCTCATTTTTATTTTCAAAAATTTTTTTATAGCTGTATTTTCCATTATTTTTGGTTTTTTAATTTCTATATTGGAAATTATGGTAGCTTTTTTACAAGCTTTTATTTTTACCACTTTATCTGCTTTGCTTATAGGAATGTCTGTCAAAAATTATGAAAGTGAAACGCATTAAAATTAAAATTATATGGATATAGATTTAACTTATTCAGGTTTAGCCGCTTTAGGAGCTGGTATTGCGGTTATAGGAGCTGGATTAGGAATTGGAAAAATTGGAAGTTCTGCAATGGATGCTATTGCTAGACAACCTGAAGCTTCAAGTAAAATACAGAATGCAATGATTATTGCATCTGCACTTATTGAAGGAGCCGCACTTTTTGGAATAGTAACTGCTTTGTTAGCTGTATTTAAATAACTTAAATAAATAATGGATTTAGTTACTCCTTCTATTGGATTGATTGTTTGGCATACTATCATATTTGTAATACTTATATTATTTCTTTCCAAATATGCTTGGAAACCAATAATAAATTTTATTGATCAAAGAGAAGAGAAAATTAGAATGTCTATTGAAAAAGCAGAAAAAATTAAAGAAGAATTGAAAAATGTAGAAAATAAAAAAAATAAAATTTTAAAAGAAACTAGAATAAAAAGAGATCTAATTTTGAAAGAAGCTATTCAAATTAGAGAAAAAATAAAATTTAAGGCGAAAGAAGAAAGTATAATAGAAAATAAAAAAATTATAGAAGAAACAAAAAGGGATATTCAAATTAAAAAAAAAGCAGCTATACACAAGTTAAAAAATCAAATAGGAGATATTTCTATTAAAATAGCTGAAAAAATATTAAAAAAAGAGTTAGATAAAACACATAAACAAGATAAATTTATCAAAGAATTAGTAGATAAATTATACTAATTTGAAAAAAAAATGTTTTCAAACAAAAAAATAGTTAGACATTACGCTAAAATTTTTTTTGAATATTCTAATGGAAATGATTTATTTTACGAAAAAGTAAAAAAAGTATCTTCTTTATTGTATAATAACGTATATATAAACAGAATTCTTTATACCTCATTGTTAAATTCTGAAAAAAAAATAAAAATTTTTAAAAAAATTTTTTATCCTTTCGATATTTTACTATATAAATTTATACAATTATTAATTATACGAAAAAGAGAATTTTTTTTTAAAGAAATTTTATTGGAATATAAAAAAATATATAAAAAAGAAAAAAAAGGACTTATAAAATGCATTGTTATTTCTGCTTTTCCTTTAAGTATGGATATGCAAAAATTAATTATACATCAAATTAAAATCATGACTAAATATGATAAAAAATTTAACATAATTAATAAAACGGATCCATCTATTATTGGAGGTTTTTTATTTCGTATAGAATATGAATATAAAGAATGGAATTTTAGCATTCGGGAACAATTATTTTGTATCAAAAAAATATTTAAAAATTCAATTTAAATAAATCTTTTTCATGTCAGATTTAAAATATTCTGAAATTTCATCTATTCTGAAAGAAGAATTATCTAATTTTAACTTTGAATCAAAGTTATCTGAATATGGTATTATTATTCAAATAGGAGATGGAATTGCGAGATCTGTAGGTCTAAATTCCGCTTTTTATGGAGAATTAGTAGAATTTCAATATGGAGTTAAAGGTATCGTTTTTAATCTTGAAGCAGATCATGTTAGTATTGTCCTATTACATTCATCAAAAAATATAAAAGAAGGAGATAAAGTTAAAAGAACAGGGAAAATTTTTTCTATTAAGGTAGGAGAAGGAATGCTAGGTCGTGTTGTAGATGTATTAGGAAATCCTATTGATGGTAAAGGTCCTATAGAAGGAAAATTATTTGAAATGCCTTTGGAAAGAAAGGCTCCAGGTGTTATTTTTAGAGAACCTGTCAAAGAACCTCTTCAAACTGGAATTAAATTTATAGATTCGATGATCCCCATAGGAAGAGGACAAAGAGAATTAATTATTGGTGATAGACAAACTGGAAAAACAACTATAGCTATTGATACAATTATCAATCAAAAAAGATTTTTTGAGGATAATAAACCTGTTTATTGCATTTACGTTGCGATAAGCCAAAAAGGATCTACAATAGCAAGAATTACTAAAATATTACAAGAAAAAGGAGCTTTACCTTATACAGTGATAGTATCTTCAAAATCTTCTGATCCGGCTTCTATGCAAGTTTTTTCTCCTTTTTCTGGTACTGCTATTGGAGAATATTTTAGAGATACAGGTCGTTCTTCTTTAGTTATATATGATGATCTTTCAAAACAAGCTGTTTCTTATAGAGAAATATCTTTGTTATTACGACGTCCTCCTGGAAGAGAGGCTTATCCAGGAGATGTTTTTTATTTACATTCACGTCTTCTAGAACGTTCAGCTAAAATTATAAAAGATCAAAAAATGGCTGAAAAAATGAATGATATTCCAGAATCTATTAGAAAGGATATAAAAGGAGGTGGTTCTTTAACTGCTATGCCAATTATTGAGACTCAATCTGGAGATATTTCTTCTTATATACCTACTAATGTTATTTCCATTACAGATGGGCAAATTTTTTTAGAAAAAGATTTATTCCATTCTGGAGTTCTTCCTGCAATTAATGAAAGTATATCTGTTTCTCGTGTCGGAGGATCTGCTCAAATTCCATCTATGAGAAAAATATCCGGTACTCTAAAAATAGATCAAGCTCAATTTAGAGAATTAGAATCGTTTTCTAAATTTGGTTCTGAGTTAGATCCGTCTACTATGGAAATTTTAAAAAAAGGAAAAATTAATATAGAAATATTAAAACAACCTGCTCATTCTCCATATGATATAGCAGATCAAATAGCCATTATTTATGCTGGAACTAAAAATCTTCTAAAAAATATTCCTATTAATAAAATTTCAGATTTTGAAAAAGAATATCTTTTTTATTTAAAAGAAAAACACGAAGATATTTTAAATTCTTTAAGAAATGGAATACTTGATGATAAAATATCGAAAATTTTAGAAAAAATAGTATTGGAATTAAGCAATCAATACATTTATTAAATTTTTTGTAATGTCCAATCCAAAAGAAATTAAAAGAAGAATATTATCGATAGAATCGGTTATCAAAACTACGGAAGCTATGAGAATGATCTCTATCGTTAAATTACAAAAATCCAAAGATTTTCTCATGCATGTAAAAACTTATTTTGATCATATAGAATTACTTTTTTTAAACGTTTTATCAACAGAAAAAAGAAATAATTTTTATCATAGTAAATATTTTTTAGAAAAAGGAAATAAAAAATTATTTATTGTCTTTACTTCTAATCGTGGATTATGTGGTTCTTTTAATTCCTTAATTTTTTCTAAAATTGATCATTTTATTCAAAAAAAAAGTTTATTGCATAATAAATACATTTTTTTTTCAATTGGAAAAAAAGGATTTGATTTCTTAAATAAGAAATACAACATATATATGTATAAAAAAAATAATAATTGGATAGATTATGATAATTTTACCAAAAAAATACAAATTTTTACAAAAAAATTAATTATAGATTTTTTTAATAAAAAATTTTCATCAATTTATTTGATGTATAATAATCTAAAAAAATCCTTATTTCAAGAAATAATTATAGAAAAATTTCTTCCAATCTCTGTTGATCTAAATAATTTAAATACAACAGGAGGTAACTATATTCTAGAACCTTCTCAAAAGGAAATTATAGATCATTTAATTCCAAAATTTTTAAATACAAAATTATTAAAAATTTTTTTAAAATCTATTACAGCAGAACATACAGCACGTATGATATCTATGCATCAAGCTACAGAAAATGCATCCAATATTAAAAATGATTTAATATTAAATTACAATAAAGAAAGACAAACTACAATTACCAAAGAAATACTTGAAATTATCAGTGGGTTAGAATCTTTGAATTAATTACATTACAAAAAAAAATTATGAAAAAGATATTAACAGGAATTAGAAGTACAGGTACTCCCCATTTAGGTAACATTTTAGGTGTTATAATTCCATCTGTATATATTGCTAATAAAAATACAAAAGATTATTCATTTATATTTATAGCAGATTTACATTCTATGATTCAAATAGATAATATAAAAACAATAAAAGACAACACTTATAAAATTGCAGCTGCATGGTTAGCTTTTGGATTAAATGCGGAAAATTGTCTATTTTATAGACAATCTGATATTTCAGCAGTAACTGAGTTAGCTTGGTATTTTAGTTGTTTTTTTCCTTATAAACGATTGACATTAACTCATTCCTTTAAAAAGGAAATGAAAAATAAAGGAAAAGTTAGTGTAGGGTTATTTACTTATCCTATTTTAATGGCTGCTGATATTTTGCTTTTTAATGCAAAAATTGTTCCTGTAGGAAAAGATCAATTACAACATATAGAAATTACTCGTCGCATTGCCAATTATTTAAATAAAAAAATAGGAAAAAAATTATTTGTATTACCTCATGCTTATTTACAAAAAGAAACTATGTATGTCCCTGGAACAGATGGGGAAAAAATGAGTAAATCCAAAAAAAATTGGATTAATATTTTTTCTTCAGATGATATTTTGAAAAAACAAATTATGAATATACGTACAGATAGCAAATCTTTAAAAGAAGAAAAAAATCCTGAAACAGATTATATAATGTATTTATACAGATTAATAGCTCCTTCAGATAAAATAGATAAAATGCAAAAAAAATATATAAAAGGAGGATATGGATATTCAGAAGCTAAAATAGCGTTATATGAACATATCATTAATAAATTTTCAGAAGAAAGGAAAAAATATTTTTATTTCATAAAAAACAAATCTTTATTAGATCATATTCTTTATTCAGGTGCTAAAAAAGCAAAAAATATAGCGAATGTAAGATTGAATTATATTAGAAAGTGTTTATATTTCAATCATATAAATTAATTTTAATTAATGACATTATGTCATTAAATAAAATTTTGGCAAATATTTTGCTCTTAGTCCATAGGATTATGTAGAAAATATTATTATGGATATAGACCAAAAAAAAACTGAAAAACAAGCATCATCATCTAATGATGTTTCTGATGCAGAATCTTCTTCTTGTATTAAAGAAATAAAAGAAATAGAGCTTCTTCAAGAAGAATTAGAAAAAGATAAAAATAAATTTTTGCGTCTTTTTGCAGAATTTGAAAATTATAAAAAACGTATTAAAAAGGAAAGATATGATATTTTTAGGGCTATTCATGAAAAAATTCTTATAGATTTAATTCCAATTTTAGATGATTTTGAACGAGGACTTAAAGAATTGAAAAAGTCTAAAGATGAATTTCTCGTTAGAGGAATAGCCTTAATACAGGAAAAATTTATTAAAATTTTAAAAGAAAAAGGATTAAACAAAATAAAAATAAAAAAAGGAGATGATTTTAATACAGATTTTCATGAGGCAATTACACAAATTCCAGCTATAACAGAAGACTTAAAAGGAAAGATTATTGAAATCATAGAAGCTGGATATATTTTACAGGAAAAAGTTATACGACATGCTAAAGTTATTACCGGAAAATAATTATTTTTAATGGTGAAAAAAGATTACTACGAAGTTTTAGGAGTTTCTAAAAACGCTTCTACAGAAGAAATTAAAAAAGCTTATCGAAAATTAGCAATAAAATATCATCCAGATAAAAATTTAGATAATAAAAAAAATGCAGAAGAAAAATTTAAAGAAGCAGCTGAAGCTTATGAAGTTTTAAGCAACTCAGAAAAAAGACAACGTTATGATAAATTTGGACATTCTGGAATAAAAGGGAGTAGTTCAGGTTCAGGAATGAATATGGAAGATATATTTGCAAATTTTGGAGATATTTTTGCTGATGCCTTTGGAGTTGGAGAAAGTTTTTCTAGTTTTGGATTTGGACGATCATCTAGACATAAAACTATTAAAGGAAGTGATTTAAGAATTAGAGTTAAACTTTCATTAGAAGAAATAGCTCATGGAATAGAAAAAAAAGTGAAAGTTAAGAGACTAAAAGTATCTAAGGGAATAAAATTTAAAAATTGTAGATCTTGTAATGGTACTGGTCAAATAATACGTATTACCAATACCATTTTAGGAAGAATGCAAACAACATCTCAATGTCATGTATGTTCTGGAACTGGAAAAAAAATAGATAATATTCCTTATGGAGCGAATAAATATGGATTGATTAAAGAAGAAGAATTAGTAAATATAAAAATACCTGCAGGACTTACAGAAGGAATTCAACTTAAAGTTTCTGAAAAAGGAAATGAAGCTCCATTTGGAGGAATTCCTGGAGATTTAATTGTATTAATTGAGGAAATTCCTCATTATCAATTAAAAAGAGAAGGTAATAATCTACATTATGATTTATATATATCGTTTCCAGATGCAATATTAGGCGCTTCTAAAGAAGTTCCTACCATTAATGGAAAAGCAAGAATAAAAATTGATCCAGGAACACAATCAGGAAAAACTCTTAGATTAAAAAATAAAGGGTTGCCTAATATAGAAGGATATGGGTATGGAAGTCTTTTAATTCATGTTAATGTTTGGACTCCAAAAAAAATTAATGAAGAACAAAGAAAATTTTTTGAAAAAATGAGAAAAAATGAAAATTTTCTTCCTCATCCCGGAAATTTAGAAAAATCATTTTTTGATCGTGTAAGAGAAATGTTTTCTTAAAATAAGTTTAATGCTATTATGTATTTTTTTTTATGCTTTTAAAGCATCTTTTTTTTTATAAATTTATTATTACGTTTTTTTTTATTCCTTTCTTTTTCATTTTAAGGAAAATATTTAACGAATATCGTATATACTTTTTTTTATACGAACGAGTATATCAAAAAAAAAAAATTCTAATTTTAGATATATAAAATCAATAATTTTACTATTCTATGCAAAAGGTAATAGTAGGACTTTCAGGAGGGGTAGATTCAAGTGTTTCTGCATTAATTCTTAAAAAAAAAGGTTATGAAGTTATTGGTTTATTTATGCATAATTGGGAAGATAAAGATACCGTTTTGAATCAATGTACTTGGAAAGAAGATTGTATTGATGCTATGTTAGTAGCTAAACAATTAAATATTCCTTTTCAAGTAATTGAAATGAAAAAAGAATATAAAAAATACGTAATTGATTACATGTTTAACGAGTATAGATCAGGAAAAACTCCTAATCCAGATATATTGTGTAATAAAGAAATTAAGTTTAATATTTTTTTGAAAATAGCTCTTAATTTGGGTGCAGATTTTATTGCAACAGGACATTATGTTAATAAAAAAAAAATTTTAAAAAATAAAAAAATAATTTATCGTCTTTTGATGGGAAAAGATTTGAATAAAGATCAATCATATTTTTTATGTCAATTAACGCAATATCAATTAGAAAAATCCTTATTTCCATTAGGGGTGTTAACTAAAAATCAAGTACGAAAAATAGCGGAAATAAATGGATTACGAAATGCTCATAAAAAAGAGTCTCAAGGATTATGTTTTGTTGGAAAAATTCAATTATATAAATTTCTTAAAAAAAGAATTCTTCCAAAAAAAGGAGAAGTGGTATATATCAATTCTAACGATTTAATATATCAAAAAAAACAAGAAAAAAAAATTTTTTTTTCTAAAGAAGAAGAGCTATTTTTTTTATCTAAAAAAAAAAAATATAAAAAATCAGATGGAAAGATAATTGGATTTCATAAAGGAGCTCATTATTTTACTAAAGGACAGCGGAAAGGAATAGCTTTAGGAGGTTGCCAAGAACCTCTTTTTGTTATTGATACCAATGTTAAAGAAAACATTGTTTATACAGGAATGGGGAAAAAACATCCAGGATTATATCGAAAATATTTATTTATTCAGGAAAAAAATATTCATTGGATTAGGGATGATTTAACTCTTTTTGAAGGAGAAAAAATGGATGTATTTTGTAGAATTCGTTATAGACAACCATTACAAAAATCAAAATTATACAAAATAAAAAAAGGAATGTTCATAGAATTTGAAACTTTACAATGTGCTATAACGGAAGGACAATTTGCCGTTTGGTATATTGGAAAAGAATTGATAGGATCAGGAGTTATTTATTAAATATTTTACATTTTATATTTTTTAAAAAAAAATTGAATTTTTATATAAAAATATAAAATTTATTAAAAATTAAGCTTTTTTTTTAATTTTTAATAAAAATGCGTTATTAAATAATTTATTTTTATAAATATTTTGAAATATTATCATTAATATATAGAAAAAATAATATTTATTTTAAAATAAAACCCTAAAAATATCTTTTATATAATCTATTTTTTTCATATTTTTGCATATTATATAATTTATAATTTTTGAATATTTTTTTTATCAAAAATCTATTAAAATTAAGTTTTATTTTTAATCCCTACTAATAAGTAGGGCTTTTGATTTATAATATCTTATGGAAAAAAGAATTAATAAATTTAGCAAAAAAATAACAAAAGAGCCTAATTTACCAGCAGCACATGCTATGTTATATGCTACAGGAATGAAAGAATTTGATTTTTGTAAAGCTCAAATTGGAATAGTAAGTAATTGGTATGAAGGTAATCCTTGTAACATGCATTTAGATAAATTGGCAAAAAAAATAAAATCATCGGTTATTGCTAAAAATTTAGTAGGATTTCAATTTACTACTATTGGAGTAAGTGATGGAATAACTATGGGAACATCAGGAATGAGATATTCTCTTCCTTCTAGAGAATTAATAGCGGATAGCATAGAAACGGTTGTAGATTCACATCATTATGATGGAGTAATAGCAATACCTGGATGCGACAAAAACATACCAGGGGTTATGATTGCTTTACTTAGATTAAATAGATCATCTATTATTGTATATGGAGGAAGCATTTCCTCTGGTTTCTATGATGGAAAAAAATTAGATATAATTTCTTCTTTTGAGGCTCTAGGAAAAAAAAACACCTCCAAAATAACTGAAAAAGAGTATAAAAATATTGTAAAAAATTCTTGTCCAGGACCTGGTGCTTGTGGAGGAATGTATACAGCAAATACCATGGCTTCTGCTTTAGAAGCTATGGGCATGATGTTACCTTATTCTTCTTCTTCTCCTTCAACAAGTGAAAATAAAAAAATAGAATGTGAAGAAGTTAGTACATATATTAAAAAACTTTTAGAAAGAGAAATAAAAACAAAAGACATAGTAACAAAAAATTCTATAGAAAATGGAGTAAAATTAGCTATGTGTTTAGGAGGTTCTACTAATTTAGTTTTACATTTTTTAGCTATTGCTAAATCAGCAAATATTGATTTTTCTTTAAAAGATTTTCAAAGAATTAGTAATAAAGTTCCTCTTATTGGAAATCTAAAACCAAGTGGAATTTTTTTAATGGAGGATATTCACATGTATATAGGGGGAATGCCTGTTATTATAAAATATCTATTAAATGAAGGGATCCTATTAGGAGATTGTTTAACCGTCACTGGAAAAACATTGTCTGAAAATATGAAAAATGTACCAAATATAACTTTTAATCAAAAAATTATTCATTCTTTAAATAATCCCATAAAAAAAAGCGGACATATAAGAATTTTATATGGCAATCTGGCTTTGGAAGGCTCTATAGCTAAAATTACTGGAAAAGAAGGAACTATATTTCGTGGACCAGCTAATGTTTTTAATTCAGAAGAAGAAGCAAATCAAGCTATATTGAACAATACAATTTTACCTGGGGTTGTCATTGTTATTAGATATGTAGGACCAATGGGAGGCCCTGGAATGCCAGAAATGTTAAAACCTACGTCTTATATAATGGGATCAGGATTAGGTAAAAAAGTAGCTCTTATTACGGATGGACGATTTTCAGGAGGATCACATGGTTTTGTAGTTGGACATATCACTCCAGAAGCACAATCTGGAGGATTGATAGCTTTGGTTAAAAATAAAGATTTTATAAAAATAGATGCAGAAAATAATACCATTACTCTTGAAATAGAAAATGAGGAAATACAAAGAAGAAAAAAATTATGGATTCCTCCTTCATTGAAGGTTAGAAAAGGATATTTATATAAGTATACAAAAGTAGTTTCCTCCGCTTCTGAAGGGTGTATTACAGATAAATTTTAATTATGGTATGGAAAAAAAATTATTTTCTGGTTCAGAAATAGTAATCAAAGCACTTTTACATGAAGAGGTAAAATACATATTTGGTTATCCAGGTGGAGCTATAATGCCTATATATGATTCTTTACTAGATTATTTAAATTTTATTTCGCATATTTTAATGCGTCACGAACAAGGATCTATTCATGCAGCACAAGGATATGCTAGAGCAACTGGTAAAATAGGTGTATGTTTTACTACTTCAGGACCAGGCGCTACTAATTTAATTACTGGATTAGCAGATGCTTTAATAGATAGTACTCCTATTGTTTGCATTACTGGACAAGTATCTTCTCATCTATTAGGAACTGATGCTTTTCAAGAAACAAATATTATAGATATTTCTATTCCTGTTACAAAATGGAACACTCAAGTATTAAAAGCTAAAGATATTTGTGAATCCATACAAAAAGGATTTTTTATAGCAAAAAAAGGAAGACCAGGACCTGTATTAATAGATATTACTAAAGACGCTCAATTTCAAAAATCTGTATTTTATTATAAACGTTGTCAATATATAAAAAATTTTAATCCATATCCTTCTATAGAGGAAAAAAGAATAATAGAAGCGGCAAATTTAATAAATGTGGCTAAAAAACCTATTATTCTTGTAGGACAAGGAGTCCTTTTAGCTGAAGCAGAAGATGAATTTAAAAAATTTGTTGAAAAAACAGGAATTCCAGTAGCTAGTACACTATTAGGATTGGGAGCTTTGTATACTCATCATCATTTATATGTAGGTATGTTAGGAATGCATGGTAATTATGCTCCAAATATTTTAACTAATCAATGTGATATTATCATTGCAGTAGGTATGCGTTTTGATGATCGTGTTACTGGAGATGTAAAAAAATATGCACAACAAGCTAAAATAATTCATTTAGATATTGATTCTTCAGAAATTAACAAAAATATATTATGTGATATTCCAATTTTAGGAGATTGTAAAACATCTTTAAAAAAATTAATTTTTTATGTTAATGAATCTACTCATAAACAATGGATAAAAAAATTTTTTGATCTAAAAGAAAAAGAACAAATAGCGGTGATACAAGACGATATAAATCCCATAAAAAAAGGGATGACGATGGGAGAAGTAATTAAGTGGATAAATCAATATAAACAAAAAAATGCCATACTTGTCACTGATGTTGGTCAACATCAAATGATCGCTTCACGATATTTCAATTTTACTTATAAAAAAAGTCAAATAACTTCTGGAGGATTGGGAACTATGGGATTTGCTTTACCTGCTTCTATAGGAGCTAAATTAGGAGCAAATGAAAGACAAGTTATTTGCATTGTTGGAGATGGAGGTATTCAAATGACAATCCAAGAGATGGGTACCATTTTACAAAACAATATTCCAGTAAAAATTATACTATTGAATAATAATTTTTTGGGCATGGTCCGTCAATGGCAACAGCTTTTTTTTGATAAACGTTATTCGTGTACAGAATTAGTTAATCCAGATTTTATAAAGTTAGCTAATGCTTATAATATAAAAGCGAAAAAAGTAAGCAAAAGAGAAGAATTAAAAGAATCTGTAAGAAAAGCATTGAATTATGAAAAAGCTTTTTTATTAGAAGTTATGATAGAAAAAGAAAATAATGTTTTTCCTATGATTCCTGCAGGAGCAGCTGTAGATGAAATTCGTTTAACATAATTAAATATTATATTATATACTATGAAGCATCAATTCAGGATAATAATTTTAGGCGAAAAAGAAACAAGATTATTAAGTAGAATACTTGTTATATTAAATAGAAGAAATTTGAAAACTTGTCATATCAATGTATCTAATAATAACAAAAATGAAACTATTGGTCATATTCAATATATTTTAGATTTAGAATGTAAAGAAGAACAATTAATTAAAGTTAAAAAATTAATTGAAAAACTAATTGGAATTATTCATGTTTACTATTCTAAAATAGGAGAAAAAAATTCTATAAAAAATTCATGGAAAAAAATAAATTTTCCACTAGCAACATCTTAAATTAAATAAAAATCATGAAAATTAAATTTGGATCTGTAGAAGAAACTATTATTACAAGAGAAGAATTTCCATTATCAAATGCTATAAAAATATTAAAAAAAGAAACTATTTCTGTATTAGGATATGGAGTTCAAGGTCCTGGACAATCTCTAAACTTAAAAGATAATGGATTTAAAGTGATAGTAGGACAAAGAAAAAATTCTTTTTCTTGGGAAAAAGCTTTAAAAGATGGATGGATAGAAGGAAAAAATCTTTTTTCTTTGGAAGAAGCTGCTGAAAAAGGAACTATTATCATGTATCTACTATCAGATGCCGGTCAAATATCTTTTTGGCCTATTCTTCGTAAATATCTCACTAAAGGGAAATCTTTATATTTTTCTCATGGATTTGGATTAACTTTTTGTAAAAAAACACAAATATACCCTTCTAAAGATATAGATATTTTTTTAGTAGCTCCTAAAGGATCAGGAATAAGTTTAAGAAGATTTTTTAAGAAAGGAAAAGGAATTAATTCTAGTTATGCTATTTATCAGGATTATAGTGGAAAAAGTTTAGAAAAAACTTTATCTATTGGAATAGGAATAGGATCTGGATATTTATTTAAAACAAGTTTCAAAAATGAAGTATACTCTGATTTAGTGGGGGAAAGAGGGACTTTAATGGGAGCTATACAAGGAATTTTTGCTGCACAATATCAAGTTTTAAGAGAAAAAGGGCATTCTCCTTCTGAATCTTTTAATGAAACAGTGGAAGAATTAACTCAAAGTCTAATGCCATTAGTATCAGAAAAAGGAATGGATTGGATGTATGCTAATTGTTCTACAACAGCACAAAGAGGTGCTTTAGATTGGTGGAAAAAATTTAGAGACGCTACATTTCCAATATTTAAAGAATTATATCATGAAGTTTACTCTGAAAAAGAAGCTCAAAGAATTATAGAAGCTAATAGTGATGTAAATTATAGAATAAAATTAAAAAAAGAATTGCAAAATCTTAAAAAAAGTGAATTGTGGGAGGTTGGATCTATTATTCGTGATCTTAGACCAGAAAAAAAATAAAAAAAAATAATTAATTATTCATAATAAAGTATTTTTAAAAGATTGAAAAATAAATTAAAAGGATATTTTCCTTCTTATAAAGAAATAATTAAAGCTAAAAATATACTAAAAGATATCATTTGTGAAACTCCGTTACAGAAAAATTATCTTTTGTCAGAAAAATATAAAGCTAATGTTTTTTTAAAAAGAGAAGACTTACAAATTATACGTTCATATAAAATTAGAGGAGCCTATAATAAAATAAAAAATTTATCCAAAATAGAATTAAAAAAGGGAATTATTTGTGCTAGTGCTGGAAATCATGCACAAGGAGTAGCTTATTCTTGTCATAGATTAAAAATATCAGGAAAAATTTATATGCCAAGTACTACTCCTAAACAAAAAGTAGAAAGAGTAAAAATGTTTGGAAAAGAATATATTGAAATTATTCTTATTGGAGATACTTTTGATTCGGTTAATTACGAAGCAATGAAGGATTGTAAAAAAAATAAAAAAATTTTTATTCATCCCTTTGACGACATTAAAATTATTGAAGGACAAGCTACTGTAGGATTAGAAATTTTACAACAATCTATTTCAGAGATCGATTATATTTTTATTCCTATTGGAGGTGGGGGGTTAGCTTCCGGTGTAGGAAGTCATTTTAAAGAATTTAGTAAAAAGACTAAAATTATAGGAGTAGAACCTCTAGGAGCCCCATCGATGAGTAATTCTTTAAAAAAAGGAAAAATTGTAGAGTTAGAAAAAATAGATAGATTTATAGATGGAGCTTCCGTAAAAAAAGTAGGAAAATTAAATTTTAATATATGTAATCAAATATTATATGATATTCAAACAGTTCCAGAAGGAAAAGTTTGCACTACTATTTTAGATTTATACAATTTAGAAGCTATTGTTGCAGAACCTGCTGGAGCTCTTTCTATAGCTGCTTTAGATTTTTATTCTGAAAAAATAAAAGGAAAAACTATTGTTTGTATTTTAAGTGGAGGAAATAACGATATTACTAGAACGGAAGAAATAAGAGAAAGATCTCTTTTGTATGAAGAAAAAAAACATTATTTTATCGTAAAATTTCCACAAAGAGCTGGAGCTTTAAAAGAATTTGTTAATAATATTTTAGGTCCAAAAGACGATATTGCTTATTTTGAATATTCTAAAAAAACTTCTAAAGAAAAGGGTCCAGCTGTAATAGGAATAGAATTAGCAGATAAAAATGAATTTTCTATTTTATTAGGAAGAATGAAAAAACATAAAGTTCATTTTCAATATTTGAATCAAAACCCTGATTTATTTCGTGTTCTTATATAAATAATTTTTTTGTACCCACGACTGGATTTGAACCAGCACATCCTCATCGGATACCACCCCCTCAAGGTGGCGTGTCTACCATTTTCACCACGTGGGCATTAACTGATCGATTAAAACATAAAACGTATAAATAACAGATTCTTTAAAAAAATAAATTTACTTATTAATCCATAAAATTATTTTTTAAAGACTCCCATTATTAAAATAATTTTTTTTTCTTATGTATATTTCTATATATAATATTTTATGCTATATTATATATATTCCTATTTTTTTTATATTCATTCATACATATACCAATCCTTTTACAGGATCATTACTTTTTTTTCCGTATTCAAATATATAATAAAAAAAAATATGACCTATCTTTGAATTTAAAAAAAATAAATATATGAATATAGCAATAATAGGTTATGGAAAAATGGGTAAAACCATAGAAAAAATGGCTAAAATTAGAAATCATAAAATATCATTATGTTATGATGATACCCCACCTCCATTTTTATTAAAAAATTCAGATGTAGCAATAGAATTTAGTCAACCTAATTCTGCTTTTAATAACATAAAAATTTGTTTAGAAAATAACATTCCCATAGTATGTGGAACTACAGGTTGGTTAACCCAATTCAATCTTGTAAAAAAAATATGTATAGAAAAAAATGGCTGTTTTTTGTATTCTTCAAATTTTAGTATTGGAATGAATATTTTTTTCGAAATTAATAAAAAATTATCAAAATTATTATTTCCATATTCTAAAAATTATGAAGTAAAAATAGAAGAAATTCATCACAAAGAAAAAAAAGATAAACCTAGTGGAACCGCTATTTCTTTAGCTGAACAAATCATAAATAACAAAATGAAAAAAACATGGATTTTAAATGAAAAAAAAACAAAGAATAAGGTCTTAATTGTCTCAAAAAGATTTGAAAATGTACCAGGAACACATATTGTTAGATATGAATCTAAAATAGAGGATATAAAAATACAACATAAAGCTCATAGTAGAGAAGGTCTTGCTTTTGGTGCGATTATTGCTTCAGAATGGATTCAAAATAAAAAAGGTATTTTTTCTATGAAAGAAGTATTAGGAATATAAAATTTTATGTACCAATATATTATTTATAGTATATTTTTTTTATTTTTTGAAAATATCATTCATGTTTTAGGAACATGGAAATTTTATCAAAAGTCTGAAATAGGATTATGGAAAATATTTATTCCTGTATACAATATTTTCATTCTTTTAAAAACTTATAATAGACCTATATGGTGGATTTTTTTCTTATTTATTCCATTAACAAGTATCATTCTACTTTTTATTTTGTGGATGGATTTAATGCGTTCTTTTGGAAAAAAAACAAAAAAGGATATGATTTTGTTTTTTTTATCTGCAGGTATATATATTTACTACATAAATTTTTTTGAAAAAATTAAATTTTCAAAAATAGAAAAAGAAAAAAAAAAAGAAGATAATATAGGAATATTATTGGCGATTATTTTTTCTTTTATTACACATACTTATATAATTCAACCTTTTGTTATTCCAACTTCTTCTATGGAAGGAACTTTATTAGTAGGAGATTTTATATTAGTAAGTAAAATTCATTATGGATTACGTATGCCTATATCTCCTATTTCTCTTCCTTTTACACATAACAATATTATTGGTTTTATTAAATCTTATATTTCTATTCTTAAATGGCCTTATTTTCGTTTTCCTTCCATGCAATCTATACAAAGAAATGATATAGTAGTTTTTAATTTTCCTAAAGATTCTAATCATAAAATTATAGATAGAAAAGATAATTATATTAAACGTTGCGTAGGGGTGCCAGGAGATTTAATTTATATTAAAAAAGGTGTTTTATTTGTTAACCATAAAAAAGAAAGTTTTTTTTTAAAAAAACAACAAGCTTATTTAATTAAAACAGAAAATATTCCTTTGAACATAGAATATATTAAAGATAAAATGGATATTGAAGATGTTCAATTTATAGGAGAAAAAAATGATGAATTCTTTTATCAAATTATGTTAACCGAAAAAAAAGCAATTCAAATAAAAAATTTATTCGATAATATCATTTTTATAAAAAAATATATTCTTCCAATTTCCTTTCAAGAAAATTATATATTTCCAAATAATTATGGTTGGAATAGGGATTTTTTTGGTCCATTACACATTCCTAAAAAAGGAGAATTAATTCGATTAAACTTAAAAAATATTCATATTTATAATGAAATTATTTCTTATGAAAAAGGGGTAAAAATTAATAATCCATTAAAAAAATATTATAAAATAAAAAATAATTATTATTTTATGATGGGAGATAATAGACACAATTCATATGATTCTCGTTATTGGGGTTTTGTTCCAGAAGATCATATAGTAGGAAAACCTATATTTATATGGATGAGTATAGATTGGAATAGAAAAAAACCTTTTAATTTTCTTAGTTGGAAATTACGTTGGAAACGAATCATGACAACAATAGATGGAAAACATTCTTATTTATATCTATTTTTTTTATTTTCATTTATATATTCTATATATTTTTTTTTTATAAAAAAGTGATTTTTTCATTTCGTTTTTTTAAAAAAAAACTTCCTATAAAATAACCAGATAAAATTCCTCCAATATGTGCAAAATGTGCTACTCCAGGTGCTAAATTTAAAATAGACGAAATAAAACTTCCCAAAATAAAAATAATAAGAGCTTTTCTTACAGCAATTGGAAAAGGAAAAGGAAGAATAAAAATTTTATGTTCTGGAAAAAATTTAGCAAAAGCTCCTACGATTCCACTTACGGCACCAGAGGCCCCCATCATAGGAGAATACATTGAACTATAAAGATTCATTCGTTGTTCTTCATTTAAATAATCTAATATTTTCTTAGTTTGTGAAAAATCTAAAGTTTGAAGAAAATAATACATGACACTTGTATTGAAAATTATTTGAAAAAATGCGGCTAAAATACCTGATAAAAAATATATTACCATAAATTTTTTTATTCCCAATCTAGTTTCTATTTGTCCTCCAAACATAAATAAAGCTAACATATTGAAAATAATATGTAAAAAAAGACGTTTAGAGTGTACAAACATATGAGTTATAATTTGATATAATTCAAATCTTTCATCTATAGGGTGATATAAAGAAAGTATACTTTCTATTTTATATTGTGAAAAAACAAAAGTAGCTGTATATACAAGTATATTAATACTAATTAAATGTTTGACAGCATCTGAGTTAAAATTCGTATAAAAATTCACTTTTTTAAAAAAAATTTTTGCTTAAAACAAAAAATATAGGATCTCCTGAATATGTATAATTTGGATTATGACAAGAAAATAAATCTCGAATTAAACATTCCATGTTATTAGAATCTAACTTAGATCCGTATTTTATGGATGCAGATGTAGATATGGATTGAATAAGTATTTTTTTGTTATTTTTTTCTCCTTTAATGAAATTATATTTTAGAATATTTTGAAAAACTTTAGGCAATATATTTTGATGTATATTTTCAGGAATTGAATGAAAATAAACTGATTCATTAAAAAAATATAAATGAAAACCAAAATGGATCAAATCATCTTTAATATTATTTAAAGAAATGAATTCTTTTTTTAAAAGTTTTACTTTTATGGGAAAAAGAAATTGTTGACTAACTAAATTTTTTTTTCTTAAAAAAAATTCAAACAATATATTTTTATGTGCTCTGTGTTGATCTACTAATATCATATACTCATGATTCAATTTTTTTAATATAAAAATTATATATTTTCTATTTATTTGAATAGTTTTTATTTTTTTTTCATTAGAAACATAACGAGATAATTCATTTTTTAAATAAAAAGCATTATTAAAAATAGAAGGATCTGATTGATTTATTTTTTTAGGAAAAAAATTATCTAATTGAACGATTTTTTCTTTAAGTTCATCTAAACAAAAAAAAGAATTTTTTTTAATTGAATGACAAGAAAACAAAATATCAAATTTTTTAAATTCTTTATTTTTAACTTTATATTGATAAAATAAAATATTTTTTATTTCCTGTAGAATCATACTACCGATAATTTCTTCTTTTTCTAATTTTACTTCTTTTTTTGCAGGGTGAATATTCCAATTTACTAAACTTGAATCTATATTAATAAAAATAAAATAAGAAACTGTTTTAAAATTTTTTAAAAACCCATCATAAGCATAAATAATTTTTTTATGTAGAAGGGAGTGTGTAACATTACGTTTATTAACCAATATGAATTGATTTCCTCTTTTTATAGAAGGATTTGGAACACTAACAAATCCTTCTATAAAAATTTTATTTTTTTTTATTAAAATAGGGGTAAAAATTTTATTATCATTTTTAAAAATTTCTTTTATTCTTTCTTTTAAAGAAGTTTTTTTTAAGAAAAAAATCACTTTATCATTATGATAAAAACGATATAGAATATTTCTATGTGCTAAAACTATTTTATAAAATTCATGAATAATATGTTGAAATTCTATTCTAGATGATTTTAAAAATTGTCTTCTAGCAGGCTGTTTATAAAAAATATTTTTTACAGAAATTCTTGTTCCTTTAAGCATATTGATAGGAATTTCTTCTTTTACTTTACCTTCTTCAACAAAAAGATGAATTCCTACTGCATCCTCTACATTTTTAGTTTGTATTTCAAGTTGAGAAATAAGAGCGATGGAAGCTAAAGCTTCCCCTCTAAATCCTTTTGTACTTATTTTAAAAATATCATCAGTTTTTTTTATTTTTGAAGTTGCATATCTTTGAATACTCATTTTAGCATCATTGATACTCATTCCATCTCCATCATCTATTAATTGAATTAAGCTTTTTCCTGAGTCTTTTATAAAAATATCAATCATTTTAGCGTTTGCATCTATTGCATTTTCCAAAAGTTCTCTTAAAACAGAAGAAGGTCGTTCTATTACTTCTCCTGCCGCTATTTGATTTACTACATTTGCAGGCAAAAATTGAATGATATCTTTCATTTTATATTTTTATTGAATAAAGACATATATATAGCAGTTTTAGCACATTCTATCCCCTTATTCCCATTTTTTCCACCTGATCTTTCAAAAGATTGTTGTTGGTTTTTATCAGTAAGGACACAAAATATAACAGGAATATCATATTTAATGTTTATATCCTTTATTCCTTGTGAAATTGATTGACATAAATATTCAAAATGATAAGTTTCTCCTTGTATTATAGATCCTATTGTTATAATGGAATCAAAATCGTAATTATGAGCTATTTTTTTGGAAGCATAAATTAATTCGTAACTTCCAGGAACTCTCCAAGTTTGTATTTTTTCTTTTAAAATTCCTGATTGTATTAAAGTTTCATAAGCCCCTTTATATAATCTATTAGTAATTTCTATATTCCATTGAGAAACGATAATTGCAAATTTTAAATTTGCATTTTTTATTTCTTTTTTATTTAATGAATAAACAGTATATGCTTCCATAAACATAATTTATAATTTATTTTCAATAAACATTAAATATTTTTCTACGTTTTCTATATACAAAAAAAAAGGATATTTATTTTTTATTTTTTTGAAAAAAAATTTAGAATCTTTATATCTTTTTATATAAAAATTTAATAATGCAGCTTTATAATAATAAAGAGGAGTTGTAATTTCATTATCTTTAATACTGGCCGCTATTATATAATTATTTAAGGCTTCTTTTTTATTTTTTATTTGTACATAAGCATCACCAATCATTCCGTATCTTATAACAGATAACATTTCATCGTTTGCAGAAAATTTTTTCATCATATTGATGGATTCTTTATAAAAACCTAATTTATAAAAACAAACTCCAGCATAAAATTTAGAAATATTTCCTGCTTTGGTAAAAGGATATTTAGAAGCTATTCCATAAAATCCCAAATAGTTTATTTTATTTTTTTTCCTATTTAAAGCTTTTTCAATAAAACCTTTATAAAGATATTGTTGAGCGTAATTTAACTCTTCTAAAGCTTTTTTTTCTGAAGGGTTAAAAAAAATTTTTTTTAAAAAAAAACATATACTTCCAACTATTATTAAAAATATGATAGAAAAAAAAATAGCATTTTTTTTTTGTTTTTTTATCATAATAGTGGATCTATATTTTTATATAAATATTTTATAAATTTAATTTATTTAATTATAATTAACTAATTAGTTTTTTTTCTTATTACTTCTATGGTTTTTATTCTTTTATTATCTATACTTCTTATAATAAAGGAATAGTTTAAAAAATTTATTTTCTGTTTCTTTTTTGGAAATTCTTTGTTTATTTCCATGATAAACCCACCTAAAGTATCTGCTTCTCCTTTTTTTTTTTCAAAAAAAATTTCCTCTTTTATTTCCATAATACGATAAAAATTAATTAAAGAAGTTTTTCCATCAAATAAATAATTATCTTGATTTAATTTAGAATAAGACATATCTTCTTCATCAAATTCATCAATAATATCTCCTACAATTTCCTCAATTACATCTTCAAGAGTAACTAATCCACAAGTTCCTCCATATTCATCTACTACAATAGCTAAATGAATCTTTCTTTTTTTAAAATCATTTAAAAGATCATCTATCTTTTTTTTTTCTGGAACAAAAAAAGGTGGATGAATTAATCTAGTCCAAATAAAATTTTTATTATAAATAAATGGAAGAAGATCTTTAGCAAAAAGAACTCCTTCTATATCATCAATACTATCTTTATAAATAGGAATTCTAGAATATCCTTGATGACTAACTAATTCTAAAATATCAGAAAAAATGATATTTCTATTTAAAGCAAACATATCTATTCTTGGAGTCATAATTTGATGAGTTTCTGTATTCCCAAAATCAACAATTCTTTGTAAGAATTGACATTCTTGAACATTTTTTTTATTGTAAGATGTCATTTTTAATGCTTTTGAAAGTTGTTCTACAGAAATGATATTCTTTTTTTTTTTTATTTTTTTTTCTATTAATTTTGAAATAAAAATTATTATACTACTAATAGGATTTAATATTTTACTAAGACATATCAAAGTATTTGACATAAAAATAGCAAAACGAAAATTATTTTTACTTGCATATATTTTAGGAATAATTTCTCCAAATACAAGCAAAATAAAAGTAAGAAGGCCTACTTCTAAAATAAAATTAATAGGTACATTAAACTGATTATAAATAATCAAATATTTTTTTTCTAAAAATTCTGTTATTAAATAGGAACTTAATATTACAATTCCAATATTAGAAAAATTATTAGATATTAATATTGTTGCTAAGAGTTTTTTTTTATCTTTCAGAATTTTTAACACAATATTTCCTTTATAAGAGTTTTTTTTTCTCTCTCTATCAATAGTTTTCTTTTCAATACAAAAAAAAGCAGTTTCTGATCCAGATATAAGTGCAGAAAATAATAGCAACATTACTATTAATGCAAGATAAAAAACTAAATATAAACTACTTTCTAAAAAAACATTCGTAGAAGATTCTTTTTCCAATAGATTAAATTTTGATGATAATTTTTAGAAAAAAAATAAAAATTGTATAATTCATTTTAAGATCCATCAAATCATTTTTTCATGTTTTAAAAATAATATAATAGGACGAGGAAAAGGAAATTCTCCTATTTTATTATGTTGTATAAGAAAAAAATTATCAAAAAATATCTTTTTTTTTAAATTTTGTAAAATTTCACAATTCAAAAATTGAATAAATAAAATTTGATGAGTTAGTTTATGTTTTATTTTAAAAATAATCATTATATTAGAAACAATTAATCTAAATTTTTTACAAATTTTTTCTATTATTTCATGAATAGTCAATTTATTTTTTGATTCAATCAAAGGAAAGTCATAAAGACCTTTCCATATATCTTTTTTTGATCTTTTATTTAAATAAATATTTTTATCACTATCACATATAAAAATATAATAAAAGAATCTATGTTTTATAGATTTTATTCTTCTTTTTATAGGTAACTTATCCACAGTTCCATTTTTTATAGAAAAACAAGAATCTTTCACTGGACATAATAAACATTTAGTTTTTTTTGGAGTGCATAAAATAGAACCTATATCCATAATAGCTTGATTAAAAAGACCTGGACTTTCAGAATTCATCATTTTTAAAATGATAATTCTAAACGTATTTTTTGTTTTAGTAGACGTTATATCATTGAAAATTCCTAAATATCTAGAAAAAACTCGTAAAGCATTTCCATCAATAGCAGGAATAACTTCATTAAAACATATAGATGCTATAGCCGCACCTGTGTACGGACCAATTCCTTTATATTTAATCAGTTCTTTATATTTTTTTGGAAAAATATTATTTTTTAATTTTTTAGAAAAAGAATGTAAATTTATTGCTCTGGAATAATAACCTAATCCTTCCCATTCTTTTAATACGTCTTTTTCCTTTGCTCTAGCTAATTTATTTATATTTGGAAATTTTTTTATAAAATTGGAATAATATTTTATACTTTGTGAAACTTTTGTTTGTTGCAACATAAATTCTGAAACAAGAATATAATATGGATTTTTAGTTTTTCTCCAAGGAAGTTTTCTATAATTTTTTTTGTACCAATTTATTATTTTTTTAGAAAAATCCATATCTATTTAATTTTAGAGCAATTTTATAAAAAATTGGTATATTTAAGAAACCTAATTTTGTGATTTGATATAATGATTAAACATGACAAAAGCAGATATAATAACAGAAATCATATCAGAAACTGGATATGAGAGAATTAATACGCAAAAGGTTATAGAAACATTTATGAAAAAAATAAAACAAAGCCTAACATCGGGAGAAAATGTTTATTTAAGAGGATTTGGATCATTTATTATTAAATACAGAGCTAAAAAACTTGGACGTCATATATCCAAAGATGAATCTATTGTAATTCCTGCGCACAATATACCAGCATTTAAACCTGCAAAATCTTTTACCGAATTAGTAAAAAAAAATGTTCCAATAAAAAAATGATTTCATACATAATTGGAAATAAAAACATAATAATAACGATTGATAATTAATTATGCCAAACGGAAAAAAAAGAAAAAGACGTAAAATCGCTACTCATAAAAGAAAAAAAAGAAATAGAAAAAATAGGCATAAAAAAAAATAATAATCTATTGTAGTTACTAAAACTTTTTCCTTGTTTTTGTGTATGATTAAAGAGTTAATTATAAATGCAGAAGAACAAAAAGTAAAAATAGCTCTTTTAGAAGAAGGAAAGTTGTTTGAGCTTCATCAAGAGATTTTTAATAAAAAATTCTCTGTAGGAGATGTATATTTAGGAATAGTAAAAAAAATTTTATATGGATTAAATGCTGCTATTATCGATATAGGTCATTATAAAGGAGCTTTTTTGCATTACAATGATCTTGGTCTTCAAATAAATAAAATGTTAAATTTTATTTCCAATAATCGCATAAAAAAAGAATTTTTTGATGAAAAAAAAATTTTTATAGATAAAATTTTGCATCCTGGACAAAAAATTTTGGTTCAGATTACTAAAGAACCTATTTCTAATAAAGGACCAAAACTTACTGCAAAAATATGTATTCCAGGAAGAAATTTAGTACTTATCCCTTTTTCAGAAAAAATATCTATTTCTCATAAAATAAAAAATACAAAAGAAAAAAATAGGTTACTTTCTTACATAAGAAAAATAACACCCAATGAATTTGGAATTATTATTCGTACAGTTGCTTCTAATAAAATAGAAAAAATTTTAAATGAAGAACTTATTTCTTTAATAAGAAAATGGGAAAAAACATTAGATAATTTAATAAAATTACCTCCAGTTAGAGTTTTTAGTGAAAGTAGAAAAATTTTTTGTTTATTAAGAGATACATTAAACGATGATTTGAAATTTATTTATTGTAATAATAGTCTTCTTTGTAAAGAAATTCATTCATATTTATCTTTAATTGCTCCTAAAAAAACTAGCATCATAAAATATTATAAAGGAAATATTCCCATTTTTAAGAAATATGGAATAGAAAAACAAATGCAAATTTTTTTAGGTAAAAATGTTCCTCTTGAAAATGGAGCTTATATTATTATAGAACATACTGAAGCATTACATGTTATAGATGTAAATAGTGGAATAAGTAATCATATAAAAAAAAATTGTACAGAATCAGAAAGAATTGATCATATATTTAAAGTTAATTTATTAGCAGCTACAGAAATTACAAGACAACTTAGACTAAGAGATATGGGAGGAATAATTGTAGTAGATTTTATAGATATGTCTGAACCAATTCATAGAAAAAAACTATATGAACATTTAAAAAAAAAAATGAAAAATGACAGAGCTAAACATCAAATTTTACCTCCAAATAAATTTGGTTTAGTTCAATTTACTCGTCATAGAGTAAGACCTGAATTAAAAATCAATCATAATAAATATCAATATGCTCCTGCATATTATATTCATTATATAGAATTTATTTTAGAAACTATTATAAAAAATAAAAAAAATAAAGGGATACAATTACATATACATTCTTTTGTTTCAGCTTTTTTAAAAAAAGGATTTCCTTCTATTCAACAAAAATGGTTGTTAAAATATAAAAAATGGATTAAAATCATTCCAAGAGATACTTTTGAATATACAGAATATAAAATAATAAATAAAAATCATGAAATAATATCATCTTTTTTTCATTAATATAGTGGGCGTGGTGGAATTGGTATACACGTCAGACTTAGGATCTGATGCCTATAAGGCATAAGGGTTCAAATCCCTTCGCCCGCACTAAATTAATCGTTTTTTTTATGTATATTATTTAAATAAAAAATATACTTTTTAAAAAATCATTTCATTAAATGAAATAAGAGTATGAAATCCTTTATTAGAAAAATAATTTTTCATTCCTTCTCTAGAAGTTATCAAAACAAAATCTCCCCCCCAAGCTCCTAAACTTTTAATCAGACCAAGATAATCTGGAAAATACATTTCTTTAATGGTAGGAATATCCAGCATTTCTGATATGATCATTTCATGTTTTAGCAATAATTCTTCAAATTCTTTTAATGTTTTGCAAAAAGGAATTTGTAAAGTTATAGAAGATATATATTCAATATTTTTTCTAGAAATATTTTTTTTAATATCTTTAAAAAATCGTATTTCATCACAAGTATTTTGTTTTTTATTGAGATGTAGAAAAAAAAGTTGATCTTTAAATGGAGGATTAAAATCAATAGGAATAATATGAGGTTTTTTTTTATACAATTTATAAATTATTGGTTTTGATCTAGAAACACAAGCTATATCATAACCACTTCCTGTAAAATCATTTCCTAATAGCATATAAGGATCTATATTCGCCCATTTTGCTATGTTATTAATTAAAGTAGAACTACTACCCAACCCCCAATTTATAGGAAATTCTAATTGTGTTTTTACATATATTCCTAATTCATTAGGAAGAAAATTTTTTTGAATTTTTTTAGATTTTAATAATAAATATCTTAATCTTAAAGCTGTTTTTTTTTCTGTTTCATAACAAATATCTAAAGAAGGAAGTTTAAAAATTACTTCAAACCAAGGTGTATTAATTTCATCATAACTCTTCCAATGTAAAACAGAAGACACATTTTTTTTTATAATTAATGATTGTCCTTTAATTGTAGGCAAAGCTAAACCATAAGCCCCACATAAAAGAAAATATTCTCCCGTTAATAACAGTTTTCCATGACTATAAAAAAAACGTTTATATTGATGCATTATTACATAGATTTATATTTTTTTTGTAAAATTTTTTGATATTTTTTTCATCAACCCTTGCAATATATTTCCTGGACCTATTTCCGTAAATGAAATCGCTCCATGATCAATCATATTTTTTATAGATTGTTTCCATTTTACTGGAGAAGTTAATTGTTCTACAATATTTTTTTTTATATCATTAGATTTTGTAAAGGATTGAGCAGTCACATTTTGATATATTGGACATTTAGAATCTTTAAAAAAAAATTTTTGTATAAATTTTTTTAGTTTTTTTTGAGCAGGCTCCATAATGGGAGAATGAAATGCTCCATGAACAGGAAGAATGAATATTCTTTTAGCACCTATTTTTTTTAAAGAAAAACAAACTCTTTTCAAAGCTGTATATTCTCCAGAAATAACTAACTGTTCAGGACTATTATAGTTAGATGGAACAATAATCCCCTTATCTTTTTTACAAATATCTTCTATAATGGAATCTTCCAATCCAAATATTACAGCCATTCCTCCATGAATAGATTCACAAATTTTTTGCATCATTGATGCTCTTTTATTCACTAATATTAACCCATCTTCAAAAGAAAAAACATCAATTGCTGCTAAAGCAGAAAATTCTCCAAGAGAATGTCCAGCAACCATATCAGGATTAAAATTTTTTGATATTTTTGCTTTTATAACTGAATATATGTAAATTGCTAGTTGTGTATTTTTTGTCTTTTTTAATATATTTATAGACCCTTCAAACATTATAGATGTTATTCCGAATCCTAAAACGTCATCAGCTAATCGAAATAATTTTTTTGCATCATCAGAATTTTTGTATAAATTTTTTCCCATTCCCATGAATTGAGATCCTTGTCCAGGAAATAGATAAGCTTTCATAAATAAAATATTTTCTTTAAAAATTAAAAATTACATGAAAATTACTGATACACACACACATTTGTATATGAAAGAATTTCGTGAAGATATTGATGATGTAATAAAAAAAGCATTTAATCAAAAAATTAACAGATTTTTACTTCCTTCTATAGATAGATCAACGATTCCTAGTATATTAAAATTAGAAAAAAAATATCCTAATGTATGTTTTTCTATGATAGGACTTCATCCTAGTAGAGTTTTTACAGATAGTTTAGAAAAAGAATTAAATTACATTGAAAAATGGTTATATAAACATTCTTTTATTTCTATAGGAGAAATAGGTATGGATTTTAATTTAGAAAAAAAATTTATTTCAGAACAAGAATATGCCTTTCAAACTCAAATAAAATGGGCAAAAAAAATAAAACTCCCCATAGTAATACACTGTAGAAAAGCTTTTGATCAAGTTTATAATATTTTATTAAAAGAAAAAAACTCTTATTTAAAAGGTGTTTTTCATTGTTTTTCTGGAACTTTAGAACAAGCTAAAAAAATTATTGATTTAGGAATAAAACTGGGAATAGGAGGAATGATTACTTTTAAAAAAAATCATATGATAGAATTTTTACATAAGATAAATTTGAATAATATCGTATTAGAAACCGATTCTCCCTTTCTTTCTCCACATCCTTTTAGAGGAAAAAGAAATGATCCTACAAATTTAAGAATAGTTTTAAAAAGACTATCTCAAATTTATTCCACATCAGAAGAAAAAATTGCCGATATTATTCATATGAATGTAGAAAATTTATTTTTTTCTAAAAAAATTTAAACCATTTTAGATGGATTGATTAATTTTTCAAATTTTTCAACAGTTAAATATCCTAATCTAATTGCTTCTTCTTTTAAAGTAGTATTATTTGCATAAGCATATTTTGCTATTTCTGCTGATTTATCGTATCCAATATGAGTATTAAGTGCTGTCACCAACATCAATGATTTATCTAAAAATTCTTTAATTCTTTGATAGTTTGGTTTGATTCCTTTTACACAAAAAGAAGAAAAAGAGGTACAAGCATCTGCAATAAGTTGAGAGGATTGTAAAAAATTATGTATTATTAATGGTTTAGTAACATTTAATTCATAATTTCCTGAAGATCCTGCTATAGAAATTGCCATATCGTTTCCTATAATTTGTATACAAACCATAATCATAGCTTCACATTGAGTAGGATTTATTTTTCCAGGCATAATAGAAGATCCAGGTTCATTTTCAGGAATAAAAATTTCTCCAATTCCTGAACGTGGTCCAGAAGCTAAAAAACGAATATCATTTGATATTTTTATTAAAGAAACAGCTATTTGTTTAATAGCTCCATGAGATTCCACTATTGCATCATGAGATGATAAAGCTTCAAATTTATTTTTTGCAATTTTAAAAGGAATACCAACATATTTACTGATGTAATCAGTAACTTTTATATCAAATCCTTTAGGAGCATTTAATCCTGTTCCAACAGCAGTTCCTCCTATAGCTAATTCAGAAAGATGATCTAAAGTTTTTTGAATAGAATTTAATCCATGATCTATTTGGGAAACATAACCAGAAAATTCTTGTCCTAAAGTAATGGGAGTAGCATCCATAAGATGAGTTCTTCCTATTTTAATAATATTATGAAATAATTTCGATTTTTTTTTCAAAATTTTTCTTAATTCTTTAATAGAAGGAATAGTTTTTTCTATTAATTTTTTATAAGAAGCAATATGCATTACGGTAGAAAAAGTATCATTAGATGATTGAGACATATTTACATCATCATTTGGATGTATACAAGATTTATTATAACCAAGTTTCCCCCCTGTCAAAACATGAGCTCTATTGGAAATAACTTCATTTACATTCATATTGGTATGGGTTCCAGATCCTGTTTGCCATACAACTAAAGGAAATTGATCATTTAGTTTTCCTTCTATAATTTCATCACAAACCAAGGATATAATATCTCTTTTTTTTTTAGATAAAATGCCAAATTCAAAATTTGCATGAGCTGCAGCTTTCTTTAAAAAGCCAAAAGAATGAATAATTTCTATAGGCATAGAAGCTTCTGAACCTATTCTAAAATTTTTTCTAGATCTTTCTGTTTGTGCCCCCCAATATTTATCTAAAGGAACTTTTACTACACCTAAAGTATCTTTCTCTGTTCTATAAATCATTTTATTATTTTTTTGCGAAATTATAGAAAAATTAAAACATTTATGATAATTAAATTTATAGGATTTTTATTTTTTCTATTTATAACTATCTCTGGATTTTGGTGTATAATTTTTTTATTTTTTTTTAGTTTTTATTGGATTATTAGTATATTATTTTACATATTAAGGAATTTTATAATACGTTTAAAACATGAAAAAAAAATATAGAATATTTAAAAATAAATACTTTTGGATAAGTTTTTTCTTTTTTATCTGGATGTCTTTTTTTGATTCAAATTCTTTAATTTTACACTATAAATTTAATAAAAGTATTCAAAATATGATCTACGATAGAGATTATTTAAAAAATAAAATTTTATTAGAAGGAAATTATTTAAATAAATTGACAAATAATTCTATATATCTTGAAAAATTAGCAAGAGAAAAATTTTTTATGAAAAAAGAAGATGAAGATTTATTTGTTTGTAAACAAAAAATAAAACCTATTAATATGAACGATTCATGTAAATGAGCAATACGCTTAAATCTGAAGGAGTAATTCCACTAATTCTTGATGCTTGTGCTAAGGATATTGGACGATAATAATCCAATTTTTCTCTAGCTTCTAAGGAAAGAGATTTAATTGTTTTGTAATTAAAATCATTTGGAATTTTCAATTTTTCTAATTTTAATAATTTTTTTGCATTTTCTTTTTCCCTATCTATGTATCCTTTATATTTTATTTGAATAGAAACTTGTTCTAATACTTCTTGATTAAAATCATTTTTTTTGATTTCTTCCATCACAAAGGGAATGGACGTAATATCTTTTATTTCTATATCAGAACGAGATAAAATTGTTTCTATTTTTTTATCATGATATATGATAGAAGATTTTTTGTCATATAAAATAGGATTTATAATTTTTGGATCTAAATTTTTATTTTTAAATAGATACATACATTTTTTTATTTTATATTTTTTACGATCTAAAATTTTCATTTTATCTTCTGATATTAACCCTATATGGTATCCCATAGGAGTAAGTCTTTCATCTGCATTATCTTGTCGTAATAACATTCTATATTCTGCTCTTGAAGTAAACATTCTATAAGGTTCTTCTGTTCCTTTTGTAATTAAATCATCTATCAAAACTCCAATATAAGCTTGATTTCTTTTAAGAATAAATGGTTTAATTTTCCGAATTTTTAAATGAGCATTAATTCCTGCAATTAATCCTTGTGCTGCAGCTTCTTCATATCCAGTTGTCCCATTTATTTGTCCTGCAAAAAAAAGATTTTCTATAATCTTGCTTTCCAAAGTAGGTTTTAATTGTTCTGGTGGAAAATAATCATATTCTATAGCGTATCCGGGTCTTAATACTTTTACTTTTTCAAAACCTGAAATTTTTTTTAAAGACTGATATTGTAAATTTTCCGGAAAAGAAGTTGAAAATCCATTCACATATACTTCCACCGTGTTCCAACCTTCTGGTTCTACAAAAATAGGATGAGATTCTTTATCCGAAAATCTAAAAATTTTTTCTTCTATAGAAGGACAATATCTAGGACTTTTTCCTTTAATAGATCCTGTAAAAATTGGAGAATAATTAAAATTTTTACGAATTAAATCATGTACTTTTTGATTTGTATAGGTTATATAACATTTTCTTTGTTTTTTTAATCTTTTTGTATTATAAGAAAAAGAAAATTTATTTGTAGGTATATCTCCATTTTGAGATTTCATTTTTTCGTAATTTAAAGAACGTCCATCTACTCTTGGAGATGTTCCTGTTTTCATTCTACCATATCGGAATCCAAAATGTTTAGTTAATTGTTCTGTTATTCCTCTAACTTCTTTTTCTGCTATTCTTCCTCCATGAATCCTTTTTTCCCCAATATGTATTTTTCCATTTAAAAAAGTTCCATTCGTTAGTATAACGGCCTTTCCTTTAATTTTTAAACCTAAATAAGTTTTAACCCCTTTAACTTTATTTTTTTTTATGATTAAAGAGGTTACGGTATCTTGATATAGATCTAATTGAGTATTTTTTTCTAAAAAAAATCTCCAATAATAGGAAAATAATTTTCTATCACATTGAGCCCTAGGACTCCACATTGCAGGTCCTTTGGATTTATTTAGCATTCTAAATTGAATCATACTACAATCTGCGATTATTCCAGAATAACCACCCAAAGCATCTATTTCTCTAATCATTTGTCCTTTAGCAATACCTCCTATAGCAGGATTACATGACATTTCACCTATTGTTTGTAAATTAGTAGTAATAAGTAAAGTTTTGGAACCCATATTAGAAGATGCAGAAGCGGCTTCTGCTCCAGCATGTCCTCCTCCAACTATAATAACATCATATATATCTAAAAACATGATTTTTTTTTCAAAATTGAAATAAATTTAAATAAAACTCCTCTTTTTTTTTCATTATTTTTTTATCCATTTTTTTTTTATCATCATATCCTAAAAAATGTAATATAGCATGGATCATAACACGTTTTAATTCTACCAGAAAAAATTGATTCCATTGTGTAGAATTATCTAAAACACGATCTACACTAATAAATATATCTCCAGATATACATTGTTTTATGGAATAATCAAATGCAAGTACATCTGTATAAAAATTTTTTTGTAAATATTTTTTATTCATGTCTAAAATAAAATCATCATTACAAAAAATGTAATTAATATCCCCAATATTCATTCCTTCATTATTTAATATAATACAGATTTCTTTAATAAATAAAGATTCGTTTTTTATGTAGAAATAAGAAATTTTATAAAATAATTTAATCATAAAATAATATTTATTATTTTAGAATAATTTTTATATACTTTATTTTGATAAAAATAAAAAACAAAAAAATAATTCCGAATATTTTTACTTTTTTAAATCTATTTTTTGGATGTATTTCTATCATTTTTTTACAATCTAAAAATTTTTATAATTCCGCTATTGCTACTTTATTTTCAATAATTTTTGATTTTTTAGATGGTTTTTTTTCTAGAATTATAAAAAGTGAAAATCAATTCGGAAAAGAATTAGATTCTCTTGCAGACATGGTTTCTTTCGGTATAGTTCCATCTATAATAGTTTTTCTTTTATTTAAAAAAAATACAATAAATCAAAAAATTCCATGTATTGAATGGTTTTCTTTTTTAATTTGCATTTTTTCCGCATGGCGTTTAGCTAAATTCAATACTACAAATCCAACTTATTACAGAGGGTTAACTACTCCTGTCAATACTTTATTTTTTTCTTCTTTATCTATTATTGTAATGAATAATACTACAACGCCCGTTTTCATAAAAAATATTATTAGACATCCCATTATAATACTTTTTATGATATTTTTTTCTTGTTATTTTTTAATTTCTAAAATATCCATGATCTCTTTTTCTTTCGAAGATTTTTCTTGGAAAAAGAATAAAATACGTTATATTTTTTTATTGATTAGTACATTTCTTTTATTAACTTTACATGTAGTTGCTTTGCCATGCATTATTATTATTTATATAATAACTTCAGTCTATTTTCATAGAAAAAATAAAAAAATTCATTAAAATATGAAATTAAAACTTAATCGTCCTATTTGTTTCTTTGATATAGAAGCAACAGGAATTAATATCGGAAAGGATAGAATTATCGAAATATCCATATTAAAAATATTCCCTAATGGGAATCAAGAAGACAAAACTTGGCTTATTTGTCCTGGAATTCCTATTCCTCCACAATCTACAGCAATTCATGGAATTAAAGATGAAGATGTAGCGGGAAAACTAAAATTTAAAGATGTAGCCATTTCTATTTTTAAAATGATTGAAAATACAGATTTAGCAGGATATAATTCTAATAGATTTGATATACCCATTTTAGCAGAAGAAATGCTTCGTGCAGGAATATCTTTCGATATAAAAAAATACAAAACTATAGATGTACAAGTGATATTTCATAAAATGGAACCTAGAACACTTTCTGCTGCTTATAAATATTATTGTAATAAAGATCTAATAAAAGCCCATAGTTCTAAAGCAGATACCTTTGCTACGTACGAAATATTACTAGCACAATTGGAAAAATATGAAAATTTAAAAAAAGATGTAAAAAGTTTAAATCAATTTTCTCATCAAAAAAATATAGTAGATCTTGCTGGATTTATAAAAATGGATGAAGAAGGAAACGAAATATTTAATTTTGGAAAATACAAAGGTAAAAAAGTTATTGAAATTTTTGAAAAAGATCCTAATTATTATGGATGGATACAAAATTCAGATTTTCCCTTATATACAAAAAAAATATTAACAGCAGTTAAATTAAGAAAATTTAATAAATAATTATTTATTTTTTAGTAAGATTTTCTAATTTTTCTGATATAAACAGAGTAAGATTTTTTCCATGTAACAAATTTTGAGATAAAAGAGTTAAGTTTAAAACTTCTTGAATCATTTTTTCTCTTTTTTTTTCACATGTTTCTTTTAATATTTTTTTCATAAAAATATGATTTGTATTTACTATTAATTGATAATATTTTTCTTTATCTTTTTCAAAAAATTCCTTTCCTATAGAATTCATTTCTTTTATTCTCCTTAAAAATTCTGGAACGATAATTAAAAATGGATAATCTTTTTTGGATAAATTTTCTAATTTAATGGAAAATTTATAATTTTCCATTAAATTAGAACTAATAATATTTTTTAAATTTTTCTTTTCTGTTTCCGAAAGTTCTGAATAACATTTATCCTCTTTTTTATGATTAATTAATTTATCAATATGATCTGAATCCACTCGAACAAAACAAATTTCTTTATAAGAAAATTCCAATTTTTGTATTAAATGAACCGATATAGGGCTATTTAAAATTAAAATTTCATAATTTCTATCTTTTGCTTCTTTAATATAACTATATTGTTTCTCTTTATCTGAAGAATAAAGAAAAACAATTTTACCTTCTTTATTTTTTTGGGTTTCTTTTATTTTTTCTTTAAACTCATCTAAAGTAAAGTAAACATTATTAACAGTGGAAAAAATAAAAAATTTTATAGCTTTAACAAAGAAGTTTTCTGTACTAATCATTCCATATTCTACTATAATCTTTATATTTTCCCATTTATTTTGAAAATCTTTTCTATGATTTCTAAACATAGAATCCAATTTATCTGCTACTTTTCTTGTTATATATTTTGATATATTTTTTACGGATGGATCTGATTGTAAATGAGAACGTGATACATTAAGTGGAATATCCGGAGAATCTATAACTCCTCTTAATAAACTAAGAAAATCTGCTACAATCCCTTCTAAATTATCCGTAATATAAACTTGATTTTGATATAAATGAATTCTTTCTTTTTGTATGTCAATTCTTTTTTCTATTTTCGGAAAAAATAAAATACCTGTCAAATTAAAAGGATGATCTATATTTAAATGTATCCAAAATAAAGGATCATCTAACTGATGAGAATATAATTCATGATAAAAATTTAAATAATTTTTATCACTTAACTGAAGTGGATTTATCTTCCAAGCAGGATTAATATTATTGATTATAGTTTCTTTTTCTTTATCCTCTATTGAGGATAAAGAAATTGTGATAGGCATAAATTTACAATACTTTTGTAATAATTTTAAAATACGATTATATTCCAAAAATTCCTTGCTTTCTTCATTAAGAAACAAAACAATTTTTGTTCCTCTGTTTTTTTTTTCTATTTCTTTTATAATAAAATTTGTAGATCCATCACAAGACCAAAATATAGATGATGCATTTTTTTTATAAGATTTAGTAAATATCTGTACTTGATTTGACACGATAAAAGAAGAATAAAAACCTAATCCAAAATGTCCAATAATATTAGATGTTTTATATTTTTTAATAAATTCCTCTGCTCCAGAAAAAGCTATTTGATTAATATATTTTTTTATTTCTTCTTTTGTCATACCAATCCCATTATCTATAATATGAATACTTTTATTTTTTTTATCTATGATAATTTTAATTTTAAAATCATCAATAAAATCATCAAAATTTCCTAGTTCTACTATCGTTTTTAATTTAAGAACAGCATCTGTTGCATTGGAAACAAGTTCACGCAAAAAAACTTCTTGATCAGAATAAAGAAATTTTTTAATAATAGGAAAAATATTATCTGAAGTAACACTAATTTTATTTTTTTCCATAAAATTATTTGTAATAAAAATTAAAAAACAAAAATTATACCATTTTAAAAAAGGACATAATGTCAGTATTAATGTTTATTTTTTTTCGAAAAAAGAATCAATAAATTTTTTCCCATCGAATTTTTTCAAATTTTGTATTTTTTCCCCTGTACCGATATACTGAATGGGAATTTTAAATTGATCCATAATACCAATCACTACTCCACCTTTAGCCGTACCTTCTATTTTTGTTAAAATAATAGAAGATACTCCAACAAAAGAAGTAAATTTTTTTACCTGTTCAAAAGCATTTTGACCCGTAGTTGCATCTAAAACAAGCATAATTTCATGAGGAGATTCAGGAATAATTTTTTTCATTACTCTACTAATTTTAGAAAGCTCTTCCATAAGACCAATACGATTTTGTAATCTACCGGCTGTATCAATTATTACCGCATCTTTTTTTTTAGATTTAGCAGATTGTAAAGTATCATATGCAACAGATGCTGGATCTGCATGCATATGTTGTTTTATTAAAGGAACTTTAGCTTTATTTGCCCATATTTCAAGCTGATCAATAGCTGCAGCTCTAAATGTATCAGAAGCTCCTATAATTGAACTAAAACCTTTTTTTTTTAAAAAAAAAGCTAATTTTCCAATTGTAGTTGTTTTTCCTACTCCATTAACTCCTACCATCATGATTACATATGGTTTTTTATGATATTTTATTTTATGTTCTAAACTTTCATTTTTAATATTTGTAAAAAGATTTTCTATTTCTTTCTTTAAAAGAATATATATATCTTGTGTATTTCTATATTTTTCTTTTTTAATACTTTTCTCTAAATTATTAATAATTTTTACAGTAGTAAAAATTCCTATATCTGCAGATAACAAAATCTCCTCTATATGATCAATAATATCTGTCTCTATTTTTGATTTTTTCAAAAAAAGATTTTTTATTTTAGAAAAAAAAGATACTCTAGTTTTTTCTAAATCATTATCGAATGTTTTTTTTGTTTCCTTTTTTTGAAAAAACATTTAATAATTACTTTTTTAAGAAAAAATTTTTTACTTCTTCATTCGTTAGTATTTTATTTTCAAAGGTATAAAAACCAGACTTTTTAGATTTCACTATTTTTATAGCCAAAGTCATTTTTTTTAAAACTTTTTTTTTATTATTTTCCACCATTTTTTTAGACATATTTATTTAATTTCTTTATGAATAGTATATTTTCTTAATACTGCATTATATTTTTTTAGTTCAATTCTATTCGGCGTATTTTTTCTATTTTTTGTTGTCACATATCTAGAAGAACCTGAAATACCACTTTTTATTTGTTCAGTACATTCTAATATAATTTGTATTCTATTCCCTTTTTTACCCATTATTTATTTTATATTTAAAACGTTTTAATACATTTTCAATTCCTATTTTATTGATAAGTTTTATTGTAGAAGTGCAAATTTTTAAAGTAATCCATTTTTTTTCTTTGATTAGAAAGAAACGTTTTTTGCATAAGTTTATATTAAAGCGACGTTTTTTTTTATTATTAGCATGAGAAACTTTGTTTCCTACCATTGCTTTTTTTCCTGTCAATTCACAAATTTTTGACATACATAGTTTTTTTTTGCTAAATTGCTGATATAACTTTTCAAGTTATAAATATAATTAAAAATAAAGACATTTTATGTCAGGACATAGCAAATGGTCAAATATACAGCATAGAAAATCTAATCAAGATTTTATAAAATCTAGAAAATTTTCAAAAATAATCAAAGAAATCACTATATCTGTTAAAGAATCAGGGTTAAATAATTTTCGTTTTAAAAATGCGGTAATGAATGCGAAGTCCATTAATATTCCTAAAAATACTATAGAAAAAGCCATAAAAAAAGCTTTACAAATCAAAACAAATGATTACAAAAATTTAAACTTAGAAGGAAAATTACACGGAATTAGTATGATAATAGAATGTATGACAAATAATAGTACTAGAACAATTTCTAATATCAGAACATTTTTTAATAAAAATGGAGGAAGATTATGTCATAATGGAGAATTAACTCATTTGTTTCATAGAATAGGAATTTTTTATATAAAAAAAAAAGACATCCATTATTCAATGGATGATTTTGAACTTATGACAATAGATTTTGGATCTAAGGATTTTGTAAAAGATCATAATATGGTTTATGTTTACACAGATTTTAAGTATTTTGGATATATGAAAAATAATTTAGAAAAATTAGAAATATTACATGAATACAAAGTCAAACGTACTCCAAAACAAATGAAAAATATTTTAGAAGAAAAGAAAAAAAAAGTATTGAATTTTATTGAAAATATTGAAAAAAATGAAGATATAGAAAATATTTATTCTAATTTAGTTTAGTCTAAAATATAAAAAGTAGAATATCCTATCGCATTTTTTTTAAATGAGGAAAGTCCGGACACTATAGAGCAACACAATGGGTAACTCCCATCCATCGTAAGATGAGGAATAGTGCAACAGAAAGAATGTACAGATTAAACTGCTGTAGTGAAATCATGTAAACTCTGTGTGGTGAAATGCCATGTATACCGGAAAATTGGCTCGGTTGATACCGGAGGGTAGGCAGATAGAGATCATGGGTAACCTAGATCCTAGATAAATGATAGGTTTTAATACAGAATCCGGCTTATAATTCTACTTTTTTTTTAGACTAGGAGAGATGGCCGAGAGGATTAAGGCGCACGTCTGGAAAGCGTGTTCACAAAAAGTGTCAAGGGTTCGAATCCCTTTCTCTCCGTTTTTAATAATTATTTTCTATATCCTTTAATTTTTTATCAATTACATTAGTCCTAACACCTAATAATTTATCAATATCTTTTGAAGCTCCTTGCAATTTGTTTTGTGCTTGGTGAAGTAATATCCCAAATTTTTTAAATTCTTGTTTTACTGTTTCTAAAATACTCCAAACTTCAGAACTTCTTTTTTGAATCGCTAAAGTTCGAAATCCTATCTGTAAACTATTTAAAACAGCTGCTAATGTAGATGGTCCTGTTATTACGGTTTTGTATTTTCTTAATAATTCTTCTAATAAACTAGAATTTCTTGCTATTTCAGCATAAATTCCTTCAAAAGGTAAAAAAATAATTGCAAAATCAGTGGTATGTGGAGGATCTATGTATTTTTCTCTAATATCTTTAGACATTTTTTTAAGTACAGATTCCATATTTTTTATAGCTATTTCTATATTTTTTTTTTCTCCTTCACGATAAGCTTTTTGTACTTTTTCATAAGTTTCTTTTGGAAATTTAACATCAATAGGTAACCATATTATATTTCCGTCTCCAAGTCCTGGTAGTTTAATTGCAAATTCTACCACAAAATTTGTATTAGATTTTGTTATTACATTAGAAGCATATTGTTCTGGAGATAAAATTTGTTCTAAAAGCATTGAAAGTTGCATTTCACTAAAACTTCCACATATTTTTACATGATTTAAGGTTCTTTTCAAAGAACTGACATCTTTAGCTAAAATTTTCATTTCACCCAATCCTTCTTGTAAAGAAAATAATTGATTACCAATAATTTCAAATGATTTTCCTAAATGCATATTTAAAGAAGTTTGAAGTTTATCATGAACATTTTCTTTTATTTCTTCAAGTTTTTTTTCAATAAGTTGAATCAACTTTTCTTGTTCTAGATGAATAGAATCTAACTTATTAGATTGGTGATCAATATAAAATTGAATTTTATGGTTTATATCATTTTGATAATATCTTATAGTTTGTATTAATTCATTTTTTAGTTCTATTAAAGAATCACCCAGTTCTTTTCTGTTATATTGAGATAATTTTTGTATCTCATTTTGTTGATCTTTAAATTCTTTTATAAAAAATAATTCCAATTTTTTTATAAAAAAGATGCAAAAAATAAAAAAACAAAGTAAAATAATATAGAAAAAAATCATTTTTTTTATAAGGAAAGAATAGCGGGAATAGGACTCGAACCTATGACCTTCGGGTTATGAGCCCGACGAGCTACCAACTGCTCCATCCCGCACTATAAAATATAATGTTTTTCATACAAAAAATCAAATTTTTAGAAAAAAAAAAAAATTATAAAATTTATCCATTCATCGATATTAAAAATTCTTCATTGTTTTGAGTTCTCGCTATTCTAGATCTTAAAAATTCCATAGCTTCTACTGGATTCATATCAGAAAGATGTTTTCGCAAAATCCACATTCTTTGTAATGTATTTGTATCCAATAAAAGATCATCTTTTCTTGTACTAGATGAAACAAGATCAATAGCTGGATATATTCGTTTATTAGCTATTCTTCTATCTAATTGAAGTTCTTTATTTCCTGTTCCTTTAAATTCTTCAAAAATAACCTCATCCATTTTAGATCCTGTATCAATCATAGCTGTAGCTATAATAGATAAAGAACCTCCATTTTCTATATTTCTAGCAGCTCCAAAAAATCTTTTTGGTCTATGTAATGCATTCGCATCCACACCTCCTGACAAAACTTTTCCAGATGCAGGAGAAACAGTATTATATGCACGTGCTAAACGTGTTATAGAATCCAACAATATAACTACATCATGAGAACATTCCACCATTCTTTTTGCTTTTTGTAAAACAATATTAGCTACTTTTACATGTCTATCTGCTGGTTCATCAAAAGTAGATGCTATAACTTCTCCTTTTACATTTCTTTGCATATCTGTAACTTCCTCTGGTCGTTCATCAATCAATAATATAATCAAATAAACTTCAGGGTGATTGGCAGCAATTGCATTTGCAATTTCTTTTAATAAAGTCGTTTTTCCGGTTTTAGGAGGGGCTACTATCATTCCTCTTTGTCCTTTTCCTATAGGAGTAAAAAGATCTACAATTCTAGTGGAAAGAGTAGCATTTTTTTCAGCTAATTTAAATTTCTCATTTGGAAATAATGGAGTTAAATGTTCAAAAGAATTTCTTTCTCTTACAAAAGCAGGAGGTCTTCCATTAATTTCAAGAATTTTAATTAATGGAAAATATTTTTCTCCATTTTTAGGTGGACGAACTTCTCCTCTTATTGTATCTCCTGTTTTCATACCAAAAAGTCTAATTTGAGATTGAGAAACGTAAATGTCATCAGGAGATGATAAATAATTAAAATCGGAAGATCTTAAAAATCCATAATTTTCTGGCATAATTTCCAATACTCCTTCACTGATTATAATTCCTTCAAATTCATATTCAGGAGTACGATATTTATTTTTTTGTGATATACCTTCTATTCCATGAGATGAAGTATGAGGGTGAGATTCCGATTTTTCATTTTTTTTCCAATTAGAAAAATTTTGATGTTTTTTTTGATATTTTATAGATTCTGATGAAAATTTTGAATTATATATTTTTAAATGTTCTTGAGATTTTTTTTTACCATTATTTATACTTTTACTTTCTGTAAATGAATTATTTTTAGATTCATTATTTTTTCGCATATTAAATCCTTTTTTTAAAGAATTTTTGTTATTAAAAATGGTAATAATTTTTTCTAGGAGTTCGTTTTTTCGTAAATGTGTACATTTTTTTATACCTGAAGAACGAGCAATCTCCTGTAATTCAAAAAGTTTTTTACTTTTTAATTCAGTAATATCAAACATAAAATGATTGGATTAGATTATTTCTTAGTAAATAATATACTTTTTTAGTATAAAAACTTAAAAAACGATAAATACAATTATACAAAAAAATTAATTTGAACTTATAAAATTAATAAATAATTTAATCTTTATGTTATATCGAATACAAACATTCTATTTATTTATTTCTATTTTAATTGATTCTTTTTTTTTATATTTTTTTTATCAAAAAAAATATTTTTTTACTTCTTTCTCTTTGAGAAAAATAATTTTTATTTTTATAATTATATGTTTAATTCTATCTATTTTAAGTTTTATTTTTTTCAAAAATGGAAAATTGCAAATATTTATTAATAAAATAAATATACTTATAAACTGCACTCATCCTATATTAATTTTATTATGCAATAGATCGAATAAATCCATTTTTTTAAAAAAAGAAATGTTCTTTGTCTTATTATGTTTTTTTCATATATGTATTTTGTACATGGCTAATAAAACTATAAAACGAGATTTAAAATTAATTCATTCTATGAATAGAATACGATGATTCGCACTTCTGTAGTATAGATCTATAGTATAAAAGCTTATAAAATAAAATTTAATAAAAAAAATGAAAAAAACTTCATTAATTCAAAAATTAGAAGTATTCAAAAAAGAATTTCATGATATTTCAAAATATATCATGGACCCGGATATTATATCCAATAAAAAAAAATACAAAATTTTACTAAAAAAATATTTTAAACTAAAGAAAATAGTTTTTATTTATGATAAATACAAAAAAAAATTAGCTTTGCTTCAAGAAGCAAACTTTATATTGGAAAACGATTCAGATACGGATCTGAAAGAATTAGCCTATATAGAAAAAACAAAAATTTTAGAAAAATTATCTACTATTGAAAAAAAATCCTATGATCTTATTTTATCCGAAGGAGAACCAACAGAAGATGATAGAAATGCTATTGTAGAACTACGTTCTGGAACAGGAGGGGATGAAGCATGTCTTTTTGTAGAAGATATATTAAGAATGTATACTATGTATTTTAAAAAATCAGGTTGGAAATATAAAATTATACATGCTCAAAAAGGAGGAATAAAAGGATATAAAGAAATTATTTTAGATGTTGTCCATAATAATGGAAAGGAAGGGGTTTATGGAAATTTAAAATTCGAATCAGGAGTACACAGAGTACAAAGAATTCCAAAAACAGAATCTAAAGGAAGAGTACATACATCTGCTATAACAGTTGCTGTATTTCCCCAAGTAAAAAATATAGAGGTAAATATTAATTTATCTGATATAAAAAAAGAAACTTTTAGATCTAGTGGATCTGGAGGACAACACGTAAATAAAACAGAATCTGCTGTACGATTAACTCATATACCAAGTAAAATAACAGTGGAATGCCAAGAAGAACGTTCTCAACACAAAAATTTTGAAAAAGCGATAAATGTTTTACAATCTCGTATTTATCAAATTGAAAAAGAAAAAAGATTAAAAAAAATATCTATAAAGAGAAAATCTTTAGTATCCACTGGGGATCGTTCTGTTAAAATTCGTACCTATAATTATCCAAAAAATAAAGTAATGGATCATAGAATACAAAAATCTATTTATGATCTTACAGGATTTATGAATGGTAATATTCAAGAAATGATTAATTTTTTGAAATTATATGAAAAAAAAATAATACTACAAATTCCCTAAAAAATCTAAATTTATTTTATCTACAAAATTTGTATTATAATTTCCTTTTATAAAATCATCATTTTGCATAAGTTTTCTATGAAAAGGAATAGTAGTGCGTATTCCTTCTATAACAAATTCTTCTAAAGAACGACGCATTTTTTCAATAGTTTCTTTTCTTGTTTTTGCCGTAGTAATAATTTTAGCAATCATAGAATCATAATAATGTGTAATAAAATATCCTGCATAAATATGTGTATCAACACGAACTCCTTTACCTCCTGGTAAATGCATTTGGGTAATTTTTCCGGAAAAAGGACGAAAGTTTTGATACGGTTCTTCTGCATTAATTCTGCATTCTATTGAATACATTTTTGGATAAGAATTTTTTTTTAGAGAAAGTTTTTTCCCATAAGCCAAAAATATTTGCTCTTGAATTAAATCTACCCCTGTTATTTCTTCTGTAATAGGATGCTCTACTTGAATTCTTGGATTCATTTCCATAAAATAAAAATTTTTATTTTTATCTACTAAAAATTCTATAGTTCCTACTCCTTCATAACGAATAAATTCAGCTGCTTTTACTGCTTTATCCCCCATTTTTTTTCTAAGAGATGTAGTTAAAAATGGAGATGGGGCTTCTTCGACTAATTTTTGATTTCTTCTTTGAATAGAACAATCTCTTTCTGATAAATGACATGCTTTTCCATACTGATCTCCTATTATTTGTATTTCTATATGTCTTGGATCTAAAATGAGCTTTTCTACATAAAAATCCTTTTTCCCAAAACAAACCCAAGCTTCTTGTTTAGCTTCTTCCCAAGAATTTTTTAAACTATTTTTATCTAAAACAGATCGTATCCCTTTACCTCCACCTCCAGAAACAGCTTTTATTATGATAGGATATCCTATTTTATCTGCAATTTTTTCTATTTCTTTATAAGATAATTCAGAAAAACAATCAGATCCTGGTAAACAAGAAATTCCAGCTTTTTTCATGGTTTTTTTAGCTGAAATTTTATTTCCCATTTGAATCATATGATTTGGGTTAGCTCCTATAAATTTTATTCCATGTTTAGTGCACATAGACGAAAAATATGCATTCTCAGATAAAAATCCATATCCAGGATGAATAGCATCAGCATTTGTAATTTCTGCTGCAGAAATTAAATTTGGAACGTTTAAATAGGATTTATATGGAGGAGGAGGACCAATACATACAGCTTCATCAGCAAAATAAACATGAAGACTATATTTATCTTCCGTAGAATAAACAGCCACAGTTTTTATTCCCATTTCTTTGGCTGTTCGTATGATTCTTAAAGCTATTTCTCCACGATTAGCTATTAATATTTTTTTAAACATAAAATAAAAGATTATTAGGTAGGATCAACCGTAAATAAAGGTTGATCATAATCAACTGGAGTAGCATCTTCTACAAGAACTTTAATTAGTTTTCCATTTACTTCAGACTCTATATCATTGAATAGTTTCATCGCTTCTATAACACAAACTTTTGTACCTATTTTTATTTTATCTCCTACTTTTACGAAAGGTTTTTGATCTGGATGAGGTTTTCGATAAAACGTTCCTATCATAGGAGATTTTATTGTTAAATATTTATTTCTATTTTCTTTTTCTATTTTTGAAAATCTATCATAGAAATCAGAAATAGGAGAAGATATTTTAGGGTAACTTGTATTCCATGAATCATTTTTCATAAATGTTTTATTTTTTATATGAATTTTAGTATTCCCTATTTTAATCCTTATTTCACTAATATTTGATTTTGAAATCAATTGAATTAATGATTTAATTTTTTTTAAATCCATATTATAAGGATTTTATCTTTATTTGCTATATACAATTTTTCCTCTATAATAGAGTTTATTTTCATGCCAATAAGCATGGTGATATAGATGTTTTTTATTTGTTAAAGGGCATTTAACTAATAAAGGTTCTTTTATTTTAAAATGATTTCTTCTTTTATTTCTTCTAGACTTAGACTGTCTTCTTTTAGGATGTGCCATAAAGCATATAAGTTTAATAAATCACTAATTTAGAATTAAAAATAATTTTTATATCTTTATTTATAAACTGATAATCTTGTTTTTTTTATTCTTTATGTATGAATCCATTAACTAAACGTAGTGAAAATTATTCAAAATGGTATAATGAAATAGTCATAAAATCTGGTTTAGCAGAATTTTCAGGAATACGTGGTTTTATGATCATAAAACCATATGGATACTCTCTGTGGGAAATTATGAAAAAAGAACTGGATAACATGCTAAAAAACACAGGACATCAAAATATTTATTTTCCTTTACTTATTCCTAAATCTTCTTTTTTAAAAGAAAAAAAACATACTGAAATTTGTTCAGAAGGATGTGCTATTGTCACACATTCTAGATTAAAAAAAAATTCAGATAGAGATGAATTGATCATAGATCCAAAATCTAAATTACAAGAAGAATTAATTATTAGACCTACTTCTGAAAGCATCATATGTACAACCTATAAACGCTGGATACAATCTTATAGAGATTTACCCATTCTATTAAATCAATGGGGAAATGCATTAAGATGGGAAATGAGAACCAAGTTATTTATTAGAACTACTGAATTTTTATGGCAAGAAGGACATACGGCACATTCTACGGAAAAAGAAGCTATAGAAGAAACTAAAAAAATATTAAATATTTATACAGATTTTTCTGAAAAATTTATGGCTATTCCTGTATTACAAGGAATAAAACCATATATGGATAAGTTTTTTGGATCAGAAAAAACATATTGTATAGAAGCTATCATGCAAGATGGAAAAGCTTTACAAATTGGGACTTCTCATTTTCTAGGACAGAATTTTTCTAAAGCTTTTGATGTTAAGTTTACTAATTTTTATGGGAAAAAAGAATATGTATGGACTACTTCTTGGGGAGTATCTACTAGATTAATAGGTGGATTAATTATGTCTCATTCGGATGATAAAGGTTTAATTCTTCCTCCAAAAATAGCTCCTATACAAATTATTATTATTCCTATATATAAAAATAAAAAAAATGTAATTGATGAAATGGCAAAAAAAATTATAAATATTTTAGAAAAAAAAAAAATACGAGTAAAGTATGACAATAGAATCATATGTACTCCTGGATCTAAATTTTATGAATATGAAATGAAAGGAATCCCTATACGAATTAATATAGGACCAAATGAAATAAAAAAGAAAAAAGTAGAACTTTTCAGAAGAGATACATATGAAAAAATATCTATTTCTTATAGGGATCTACAAAATTTAATTCCTAAGTTACTTGATGATATACAAAAAAATATTTATCAAAAAGCTTTCAATAGAACTAAAAAAATTATGATAAAATCAGATCATTATGATGATTTTAAAAAAAAAATAAATGATTCAGGTGGTTTTGTTTTCGCTCATTGGGATGGAACAAAAAATACAGGAAAAAAAATTCAAGAAGAAACAGAAGCTACTATACGTTGTATTCCTATATTTTCTGAAAAAGAAAAAGGAATATGTATTTATTCAGGGAATCCTTCTTCTCAAAGAGTTGTTTTTTCTAAATCCTATTGAAAACTTTTTAAGTTACCTTTAAAATTATTTATTGATGTATAATTTTTTTTTTGCAAAAAAATAGTAAATTCTTTTTCTAGTCTTTCAAATACTGAAATTCCTTCTTTCATCAATTGTGTCCCAATTTGAACGGCTGAAGCTCCACATAATATATGTTCAAAAATATCTTTTCCACAAGAAATTCCTCCACACCCTATTATAGAAATATCTTTACGAAGATAAGTATAAAATTTACGAATATTAGCTAATGCAAATGGTTTAATAATTGGCCCCCCTATTCCTCCAAATCCTTTTTTTGGTTTTATTACTGTAGATTCAGTTTTTGTATCAATAAAAATACCATTTGGTAAACTATTAATACAAGTAACAAAAAAAATAGGAAATTGATTTAAAATCAAAGCCATTTTTTTAATATGCTTATCCTTAAAATAAGGAGGAAGTTTAATACCTAAAGGTTTTTTATTGAATTTAAATATGTTTTTTAAAAAATCCGAAATTTTATAAAAATTGTAACCTAATTCTTCTTCATTATCAATGATATTCGGACAAGATAAATTTAATTCTACAGCCGTAATTTTTGAATAAAGATTAGCTTTTTTAATAAGAAAAAAATTTTCTTCTATAGATAATCCAGATATAGAAAGAAATATAGGTTTCTTCGTCTTTTTTTTTTCTAAAAAATTTAAATAAAAATCTATACCAAAATTAGGTAATCCCATAGAATTTATGCTCCCCATATTCCATTCAAAATATCTTGGTTTAAGATTTCCTTTTCTTGGTATACTTGTGCAACTTTTTGTTAAAACTGCACCAGTAGAACTATTCAATAAATTTGATAGTTCTTGATCAGTAGAACAAAGTACCCCTGAAGCATTCATAATACATGATGAAAGTTTTATTCTATTTATAGTAGAAGAAATATCTATTTTTTTCATGATCATATAAATTGTAATAATATCCCAAGTATAAAATTTTTAACTTTACCGAAACAGTTTTTTTTTATGGAAAAAAAAGAACAGTTCTTTTTAAAAATTTATAATTTAGGAATTATAAAATTTGGAAATTTTACTTTAAAAAGCGGAATGAATTCTCCTATATATATAGATTTTAGGCCAATAGCTTCAAGACCAGATTTATTAATAAAATTATCCGATTTACTTTTACATGAAGTTCCATCTACTAATTTTGAATTAATTTGTGGAGTTCCTTACGCTGCTTTGCCTATAGCAACTACTTTATCTTTAAGATCCAATATACCATTAATTATTAAAAGAAAAGAAAATAAAGGTTATGGAACAAAGCGAATGATTGAAGGTATTTACAAAAAAGGACAAAATTGTCTTCTTATAGAAGATGTCATAACAAGTGGAGATAGTTTGTTAAAAACCGTAATAGATCTTGAAAAAGAAGGATTAATTATAAAAGATATAATGTCTATACTTGATAGAGAACAAGGAGGAATAGAAAATATAAAAAAAAGAGGATATAATATTAGAACTTTATTTAGAATAGGGGAAGTTTTAAAAATGTTAGAAAAAAAACATTTTTTAAAAAAAAAAGAAAGACATATGATAAAATTTTTTTTCAAAAAAAAAAATATAAAAAATTTTAAAAAAAAACGTCTTTCTTATGAAGAAAAAAAAGAAAATATTTATCATCCTATAGGAAAAAAACTTCTTGATATTACATTGAAAAAAAAAACTAATTTGATAGTTTCTGCGGATTTAGTATGTTCTAAAAATATTTTAAAATTAGTAAATTTAATTGGAGATCTAATTTGTGGATTAAAACTTCATGTAGATATTATTAATGATTTTTCACTATCATTTATAAATCAACTTAAAAATATTTCTATAGAAAAAAATTTTTTATTATTTGAGGATAGAAAATTATGTGATGTTGGACCCACTAATTATCTTCAATTACATTATGGAATACATAAAATTTCTTCTTGGGCGGATATCATCACTGCGCACGTACTTGCGGGTAGTGATAGTATACAAAATTTGAAAATACCTTCCAGCATGGGTTTAGTTACAATATCGGAAATGTCTTCTTATGGAAGATTATCTGATGATAATTATATAAGAAAAGCATTAAATATTTCTTTAAAAAATACAAAAGTCATTGGGACTGTTGCACAAAGAAAAATAGATGATAAATTATTACTATTCACGCCTGGAATTAATTTTTCTAGTTTAAAAAAAAATCACTTTGGAAATACTTATATTCATCCATTACAAGCTTTTGAAAAAAATGGGAGTGATTTTATCATTGTAGGAAAAGCAATTTATGAATCAAATAATCCAAAAATAGAAGCAGAAAAATATAGAAATGCAGGATGGAAAGCTTATGAAAATGTACTTTTAATGGAGTATAAATAGTTTTTTTAAAAAAAAATATTAATGATACTGATTATATTTTTCTTTAATTTGTATACGCATTATGTAATTTTAAAATTATTGTAAATATTTTTTTGCAAAAAAAACTATAATTCAAAAAAAAATTATTTGAATAAATATGGAATGGATAAATTCTTTAATCAGTTGTTTTATGATACTTTTTAGTATTATAGACATATTGGGAAATGCTCCCATTATTATGGGATTCAAATCCAAAGGAAACATTATAGAGACTAAAAAAGTTATAATAACTTCTCTTGTTATCTTTTTATCATTTCTATTTTTAGGACAACCTCTACTAAAAATAATCGGGGTGGATGTTCATTCTTTTTCTGTAGCAGGATCTATAGTATTATTTTTCATTGGATTAGAAATGATACTAGGAATAGATATTCATAAAGTAACGGAAAATGCTCAAACTTCTATTGTCCCAATAGCATTTCCTCTTATAGCTGGTCCTGGATCTTTAACTACTTTAATTTCATTAAGAACAACTTATGACGTCAATATTATACTTCTATCTTTAATACTAAATATGATAGTTGTTTATTTTGTATTAGATAAATGTGATTTTATAGCTGAAAAAATAGGATCTAACGGTTTAGATATATTAAAAAAAATATTTGGTATTGTTTTATTAGCTTTTGCTGTTAAAATTTTTGGAGCTAATGCTTCTCAATTATTTCAGAATTGATTATTTTTTATATAATTGAATATTTTTTTAATTGATGTCTCTATATTTTTATATTTAGGTAAAAAATAAGCTTTATAAATAAAAATTATATAATAATTTTTATTTTTTTCATATAAAATGTATTTATTTAATGAAAAAGCAGCTCTTAATAATCGTTTTATCCTATTTCTATGAACCGATTTTTTAAAGTTTTTTTTTTACTAAAGTTCCAATTAAGTTTATGGAGGAATCTTTTTTATCATTTATTTTTTCTAATCTAACAGAAGAAATAGGATGTATAAATAAGTATTTTCCATTTTTTATTACTTCTTCAAATATTTTTTTTCCTTTTATTTTCATATAAAATTTATTCACAATTTTCCATAAACTCTTCTAACTTGGATACCATTCCTATAGGTCCACAAACAAATGGAATTCTTTGATGTAATTTTTTAGGGACTATATCTAAAATCCGATTTTTTCCATCAGAAGCTTTTCCTCCAGCTTGTTCTGCTAAAAAAGCCATAGGATTACATTCATAAAGTAATCTTAATTTTCCTTCTGGAGAAGAAGCTGTTTTAGGATAAATATATATTCCTCCTTGTATCATATTTCTATGAAAGTCTCCTACTAAAGATCCTATATATCTTGCCGTATAAGGACGATTTTCTTTTTTTTCTTGACAATATTTTATAAATTTTCTAATTCCTTCAGAAAATTTAGCATAATTACCTTCATTTATCGAATAAATTTTTTCAGTTTTAGGAAAACAAAGATTAGGATGAGATAAATAAAATGTTCCAAATGAAGGATCTAAAGTAAATCCATGCACTCCATTTCCAGTACTATATACTAATATAGTAGAAGATCCATAAATAATATATCCTGCAAGTATTTGTTTTTTTCCTTTTTGTAAAAAATCTTCTATTGTTAAATTCATTTTAATAGGAGATTTTCTCATATATACAGAAAATATTGTTCCTATTGATACATTCACATCTATATTAGAAGATCCGTCAAGTGGATCTATTAAAACAATATATTGATTTCGTATAGGGTTCTCTTTTTTTCCTTTTATAACTATAAAATCTTTACTCTCTTCAGAGGCTATACCACAAACTACATTTCTACTTTTAAAAGATTGTATAAAAGCTCTATGAGCGAAATCATCTAATTTTTGTTGATTTTCTCCTTGAATATTAGTTATTCCAGAACTACCCATAATTTTTTTTGTTAACCCAGCCTTATTGACTTCTTTATGAATAGCCTTCGAAGCTAATTTTATAGAACTAAATAATCGTAACAATTCTTCTATTGAATATGAAAAATGATCTATATTATTTATAACAAATTCTCCTAATGTATACATGTATAATAAAATACCACACTTTTTTTTTATATAAAGATCAGATTTTTTTTCAAAAGAATAATAATGTCTATATTATTTAAAATTATTTTAATTTTTTATATTTTTTTTAATGAAAATTATCCAAATATCATTGATATTATTATGGAGGATGTGGTTTTTTCTTATTAATATATTTTTAATTCCCTTATGGGCAGGAGCTTCTATTCCATTTCTTTTTAAAGATAAATATTATCCCATTGCGTATTGGTTTCACCAAATGTGGGCTAGAAGTAATCTTTTTCTCATGGGTTTTTGGTATATTTTAGAAAAAGATGAAGAAATTTTAGATAAAAATAAACAATACGTGATAATCAGTAATCATAGTTCTATCATGGATATTATGTTGATTTATTCTTTAATGAGAAACCATCCTCTAGTTTTTGTAGGAAAAGCAGAGTTAGCTAAACTTCCATTTTTTGGTTTTGTTTACAAAAACAGTAATATTCTTATTGAAAGAAAAAATTTATTTAGTTGTATACAAGTATTTAAAAAAATACAGGATAAAGTAGATTCTGGAAAAAGTGTTTGTATTTTTCCAGAAGGAGGAGTTCCTAACCCATCTGTTTTTTTGGATCATTTTAAAAGTGGAGCTTTTTTTATAGCTATTATAAAAAAAATCCCCATCATTCCCTTTACTATAGCTGATATAAAAACAAAATTTCCAAGTTATTCTATTTTAAAAGGAATTCCAGGTAAAATAAGAATTAAACAACATCATTCTATATCAACCAAAAACTTATCCTTAAAAGATAAGAATGATTTAAAAGATCAATGTTTTAATTTGATTAAATATCAATTAGAAAAATTTGAAAGTGAAAAAGTAAATAATTAAAAAATTAATAATAATTATTTTTGACGTGAATAAAAAAATTCATATTTATACTGACGGTTCATCAAAAGGTAATCCTGGTCCAGGAGGATATGGAGTTTTTATAGAAGAAATGCTTATTGGGCATTATTATAATAGAAAAATTCTTTATGAAGGATATCGTTATACAACTAATAATCGAATGGAACTATTAGCAGTTATAGTTGGATTAGAAGAAATAGAAAAAAAAAAGCAAAACATTGTTGTTTTTACAGATTCTAAATATATAGTCAGTACAATTCAAAATAACTGGATAAAAAAATGGGAAAAAAATAATTTTTATAAAAAAAAAAATATAGATTTATGGAAAAGATTTTTAGAAATATTCCATAAACATTTTATTATATTTCAATGGATAAAAAGCCATAATAATCATTATATTAATGATTATTGCGATCGATTATCTACAAAAGCTTCTAAAAAAAAAATCTTAAAATAGATTACGTGTATGAAAAAAAAAATAATTTCACATAAAATAATTTTTTTGTCTAATAATTTCATATATGATAACAGACATGGCATTGCTTACATTTAATGAATCTATGTTTCCAAACATAGGAATGTTTATAATTTTGTTCGCTTTTTCAAACCAAATATTGGATACTCCTTTATTTTCAGAACCGAAAACAATAGCTAACTTAGAAAAGTTCAATTTAGTTTGATATAAATTCATAGTATTTTCATGTTTATGAAATCCTGTTACTACAATTTTTATTTTATTTTCTTGCAACCAAGAGAGAATTGATTCTTTTTTTTCTATAAAAATGTTGTTTGTAAAAACACTTCCTAAACTACATCTTATGATGTTAGAATTATAAATATAAGTTTTCATATTACATAATATAATAATTTGAATACCAGCAGCATCCGCTGTTCTTAACATTGAACCAATATTTCCAGGTTTTTCTATACCATCTAATATTAGGATTAAAGAATGATTATTTATTTTAATATTTTTCAGTTTATTCATAGATTTTTCTATGAATAGAGCTAAAATTCCACCAGAATTATCTCTATATGCTAATTTTTTAAAAATTTTTATGCTAATAAAACAAGTAATAGAATGAAATAATTGAATCATATTATATTCATGAAATATTTTTTCACATATAAATATTTTTTTTGGAAAAAAATTTCCTTCTATAGCCATTTCAAATTCTTTTATTCCTTCAACAAGGAACATATTTATGTAATTTTTTTTTTTATAAATTTTTATTAAATTTTTAATTTCTGTATTTTGTAAACTATGTATTTTTTTCATATATGGATAATTAAAATACGATGGATATAACTTATATGAAGTTAGCTGTAGAACAGTCAAAATTATCTTTTTGTAAAAAAAAAAAGTAGGAGCTATTATAGTTAAAAATAATAAAATCATATCTAATGGATATAACCAAACTCCAAATGGATTTGATAACATATGTGAAGAAAAAAATGGAAAAACGAAATGGTATGTAATACATGCAGAAGAAAATGCTATATTAAAAATGACTTATTCTTCTTTATCTTGTGAAGGAGCTTCTATATACATTACACACTTTCCATGTAAAGAATGTTGTAAATTAATTTTTCAATCTAAGATTAAAAGAATTATATATTTATATAAAAAAAAAAAAAATAATGATTGCCTAATTTTTTTAAAAAAACTAAAAATAATAATAAATAAATTATATTATTTTTAATAAACCCAGGTGGCGAAATAGGTAGACGCGCTGGACTCAAAATCCAGTGATTATAATATCATGCGGGTTCGACCCCCGCCTTGGGTATTTTATTAGAATAAAAAATATCTTTGAGAAAGTGGCAACATATCAGAAGGATTAGAAATTATTTTTTCCCCATTTATATAAACATTATAAGTTTTTGGATCTATTTCTATATTTGGGGTCACTCCATTTAATATCATATCTTTTTTAGATAAAAAACGACATCCTTTTACTATTTTTATTTGTTTTTTTATTTCATTTTTTTCAAAAAAACCATAATTTACAGCATGTGTTGAAATAAAAATACTGCTTAATTTTGGTTCAAAAAAACCAAACATTTTACGATACATAAATGGTTGAGGGGTAGGAATGGTAGCGTTTGGATCTCCCATACTAGCATATACAATCATTCCACTTTTTATGACTGATTCTGGTTTTACTCCAAAAAAAGATGGTTTCCATAATACTAAATCGGCCATTTTTCCAACATGAATAGATCCAACATATTCTGATATACCATGAGTAATAGATGGGTTTATCGTATATTTAGAAATATATCTTTTAACTCTAAAATTATCATTATTTGTATTTTTTTCCTCTTCATTAATAGATCCTCTTTGTTTTTTCATTTTATCAGCTGTTTGCCATGTTCGTTTCACTATTTCTCCTATTCTCCCCATTGCTTGAGAATCAGAACTAATCATACTAATAGCTCCCATATCATGCAAAATTCCTTCTGCACTAATTGTTTCAGATCTTATACGTGATTTAGCAAAGGCTATATCTTCTGGTAGGTTAGAATCTAAATGGTGGCAAATCATTAACATATCTAAATGTTCATCTATGGTATTACAAGTATAAGGCATTGTAGGACTTGTAGATGAAGGTAAAATATTGGAAAAAGAAATAACTTTTAATAAATCAGGAGCATGACCTCCTCCTGCCCCTTCTGTATGATAAGTATGAATAGTGCGACCTTTGAATGTTTTTAAAGTATCTTCCACATAACCAGATTCATTTAGTGAATCTGTATGAATATTGACTTGTACATCTAATTTTTCAGAAACACTCAAACATTGGTCTATAACATAAGGTGTACTTCCCCAATCTTCATGTATTTTTAAACCACCTGCCCCAGCTCTTATTTGTTCAATTAAAGCTTCAGGATGAGAACTATTTCCACTTGCAAGAAAAATTAAATTTATAGGAACATGATCGGTACTTTTTAACATTCTTTGAATATTCCATACCCCTGAAGTGCAATTGGTAGCTATTGTTCCAGTAGCAGGGCCAGATCCCCCTCCAATAATAGTAGTAGTTCCATTTTCCAAGGCAACTTCAAATAATTGTGGGCATATGTAGTGAACATGGCTATCTACACTTCCAGCTGTAACAATTTTATTTTCTGAAGAAATAACTTCTGTTCCAGCTCCAATATACATATTTGGCATAACTCCATCCATAAAATATGGATTTCCTGCCTTTCCTATTCCAACAATAATTCCATTTTTTATTCCAATATCCGCTTTTATAATTCCCCAATGGTCAATAATAATTGCATTAGTTAACACTAAATCTAAAATACCTTCATTGCTTGTCGCAAATGGATGTTGCCCCATCCCATCTCTAATAACTTTTCCTCCTCCAAAAACACATTCATCTCCATAAATAGTATAATCTTTTTCAATTTCAATCCATAAAGATGTATCACCCAAACGAATTTTATCTCCTTTAGTAGGTCCATACATACTTGCATAAGATTCTCTATTTATTTTTTTCATATTGTTGTATTTTCTTTTCCTGAAAATCCATAAATTTTTTTGTTTCCTCCTATTTCTACTAAAATAATTTCCTTCGTTTCTCCTGGTTCAAAACGAACAGATCTTCCAGAAGGAATATCTAATCGGTATCCTTTAGTTCCTTCTCTATCAAAAAAAAGTGCAGAATTTGTTTCATAAAAATGAAAATGTGATCCAACTTGAATAGGACGAGTCCCAGTATTGGATACTATTCTTTCTATACGAGATCTACCAGATAATAAAACAATATCTTCTTCAAGAAGATCATATTGTCCTGGAATTATATTAGAATTTTCTTTTTTATTTTTTTTAATAGGATTATGTATTGTTACTAATTTTGTCCCATCGGGAAAAGTTGCTTCTATTTGAACATTATTCAGTAATTCATATACTCCATCCATGACTTGTTCATCGTTCAAAATATTACCAGCTTCATACATAAGTTCTTTTACGGTTTTTCCATCACGTGCTCCTTCCATTACATAATGAGTTATTAAAGCTACAGATTCAGGATAATTTAATTTTAATCCTCTTTTTAAACGTTTTTTAGCTAATTCTCCAGCCATGTGCAGAAGAATTTTTTCCTTTTCATAATAAGTTAAATGCATATTAAGTTATTTTGATTCATAAACATAATATTGTTGCAAACAAAAGTTCTATTTTTTAAAGTTATGAAATATTAGAATAATTTACTACAGTAAAAAAAACAGTCTCTATAAATTATCATTATTTTTGTTATCATCAAATAATGGAAAAATTATTTTAATGTTTAAAAAAAAATAATTAAAAAATGCAAGTTTTAAAATTTGGGGGAAGTTCCGTCGCACATTCTAATGCCATTAAACGTATTTGTTCTTTATTAAGAAATAAACCAAAAGAAAGATACGCTATTGTTGTCTCCGCATTAGGAAATATTACGGACCAGTTAATACAATGTGGTCAATTAGCTTCTGAAAGGAATAATATTTATAAAAATATATTAGAAGAAATAGAAATTCGTCATCTAAATATCATAAGAGAATTGTTCCCAATTAACTATCAAAGTCATTTAATTAGTTGGATTAAAAAAAATATAAACGATTTAGAAAGTTTATGTGATGGTATTTTTCAAGTAGAAGAACTTTCAAAACGTTCTTTAGATAAAATCATGAGTTTTGGAGAACTAAGTTCTTCTTTTCTCATTGCAGAAAAATTAAAACAATCTGGATTAGATGCAATTTGTAAAGATAGTAGAGATTTAATTATTACCGATTCTCAATTTGGATGTGCGCAAGTAGATTTTATTATAAGCAATCATCATATTGCTCAATTTTTTCGTGAAAAAACATATGAATATGTTATTTTACCAGGTTTTATAGGTTCTACTTTGGAAAAAGAGACTACTACTCTAGGAAGAGGAGGTTCTGATTATACTGCTGCTATTTTAGCTGCAGCTATATCTGCCAGTTTACTTGAAATATGGACAGATGTAAGTGGAATGATGACGGCTAATCCAAAAATTGTTAATCAAGCTTTTCCTATTAAAGAAATTTCTTATGAAGAGGCTATGGAATTATCGCATTTTGGAGCAAAAGTAATTTATCCACCTACAATACTACCTGCTATGAAAAAACATATTCCCATACAAATTAAAAATACTTTTTCTCCTTTAGATCCAGGAACTTTAATTTATATTAGTAAAAACACAAATATTAGTCAACCTGTTACAGGAATCTCTGGAATTCAAAATATGGCATTACTTACTCTTGAAGGAAGTGGAATGGTAGGAATTCCAGGATATTCTAAACGTTTATTCGAAGCTTTATCACGTGAAAAAATAAATGTAATATTTATAACTCAAAGTTCTTCAGAACATTCAATAACTACAGGAATTCATGAAATGGATATAATTAAAGCAAAAGTTGTAATAGATAGTGAATTTGCTCAAGAAATACATCAAAGACGTATTGATCCATTAAGAATAGAAAAAAATCTTTGCATTATTGCAGTAGTAGGAGATAATATGAAAAATCTACATGGAACTAGTGGAAAAATGTTTTCTTCTTTAGGAAGAAATAGTATTAATGTTAGAGCCATTGCGCAAGGTTCTACTGAAAAAAATATATCAGCTGTTATTAGAAAAGCAGATTTAAAAAAAGCATTAAATACCTTACATGAAGCTTTTTTTGAAAGTCCACCAAAACAAATTAATCTTTTCATTTGTGGAGTTGGAAAAGTAGGTAGTAAATTGCTAGAACAGATAGATCAACAACAAAATTATTTATTAGAAGAATTAAAGCTTCAAGTTAGAGTCATTGGATTAGCTAATAGCAAAAAAATGTATTTTAATGATCATGGAATAAATTTAGATCATTGGAAAAACCTTCTTAAACAAGAAGGACATAAAATGAACATATATTCTTTTATGGAAAAAGTATGGAAATTTAATTTTCGAAATAGTTTATTTGTTGATAATACAGCTAGTGAAGATATGGCGATGATTTATGATAAATTTTTGAAAAATGGAATTGGAGTCATTACCTGTAATAAAATAGCTTGTTCTTCTGATTATGATCATTATAAAAGATTAAAAACACTTTCTAGGCATTTCAAAGCTCCATTTTTATTTGAAACTAATGTAGGAGCTAGTCTTCCAGTGATTAGTACCCTAAATGATCTTATAAATAGTGGAGATAAAATAAATAAAATAGAAGCTGTATTATCAGGAAGTTTAAATTTTATATTTAATCATTTTATAGGAGAAAAATCCTTTTTAGAAGTAGTAAAAGAAGCTCAATTAAAAGGATATACAGAACCTGATCCTCGCATTGATTTAAGCGGATTAGATGTTATGCGAAAAATACTTATTTTAGCGAGAGAATGTGGATATGCGTTAGAACTTAGTGATATTCATCAGAAATCATTTCTTCCTGAAACTTGTTTAAATTCTACTTCTATAGATAATTTTTATCAAGAATTACATAAATATAGAGATTATTTTTTTAATATAAGAAATAAAGCAGAAAAAGATAAAAAACGTTTACGTTTTATTGCACGTTATGAAAATGGATTTCCTTCTGTTGGATTAGAATCTGTAAAACAAAGTCATCCATTTTTTCAATTAGAAGGAAAGGATAATATGGTTTTGTATAATACATATCGTTATGCAGAACAACCTCTTATTATAAAAGGAGCAGGTGCTGGAGCAGAAGTTACGGCATCTGGAGTTTTTTCAGATATTATTAAAGCTACTAAATAAAAATCATGAAGGGGATAAAAATATTTTCACCAGCTACCGTAGCTAATTTAGCTTGTGGGTTTGATGTTATTGGATTAGCTTTGGATTTTCCAAAAGATGAAATTTTTTTATATAAATCTAATAAACCAGGAATACGGATCAATAAAATACATGGAACATCATTACCTAATGATCCAAAAAAAAATGTAGCTTTTGTAGCCTTACAGTTTTTTTTAAAAAAATTTCAACAAAAGTTTGAAAATGAAAAAAAAATAGGATTTGAAATAGAATTAATTAAAAATATACATCCTGGAAGTGGAATAGGATCTAGTGCAGCTAGTGCAGCTGGAGTAGTTTATGGAGCAAATATTTTATTAGGAAATCCTTTTACTAACATACAGTTAATACGTTTTGCTATGGAAGGAGAACGCGTAGCAAGTGGAACAGCTCATGCGGATAATGTAGCTCCTGCTATTATGGGAGGGGTAACCTTAGTTAGAAGCTACAAACCTTTGGATATTACAAAATTACATACTCCAAATAAATTATGGGTGAGCATAATACATCCACAAATTGAAATAAAAACATCAGATGCTAGAGAAATATTAAAACAAAAAATATTAATGACTGATGCGATTATACAATGGGGAAATATAGGCGCATTAGTAGCAGGTTTATATCAAGAAGATTATGGGTTAATAAGCCGATCTCTAGAAGATGTTATTGTTGAACCTATACGATCAATGCTTATTCCAGCATTTTATGAATTAAAAATGAAATGTAAAGAAATAGGAGCTTTAGGTGGAGGTATATCTGGATCAGGTCCTTCGGTATTTATGTTAAGCAAAGGAACTCATATAGCAAAAAAAGTTACTGAAGTGATGAATCATGTTTATTCTCCATTAAAAGTAGATTATAAAACTTATACTTCTCCTATTAATCAACAAGGAGTTCAGTGGGCTAAAATTCTTTAAAGAATTAAAAATAATTTTTGATGTTGTATCATAGTTTAAAAAATCATAAAAATTTAGTTTCTTTTGAGTATGCTGTTTTAAAAGGGTTAGCACCAGATGGAGAATTATACATACCTGAACATATTCCTAAACTAAAACCTGAATTTTTTCAAAAACTTAAAAAAAGTGATATTTATACAATTGCATTGTCTATTATAAAACCTTATATAGGAAAATCCATTCCAGAAGAATTGATATATAATATCATTCATGAAACTTTGAATTTCCCTTTTCCATTACAAAAAATTCATGATAATATTCACGTATTAGAGCTATTTCATGGACCTACTTTAGCTTTTAAAGATGTAGGAGCTAAATTTATGGCAGGATGTTTAAGTTTTTTTTCCAAAAAAAAAGGAAATGATGTAACAGTTTTAGTAGCTACTTCAGGAGATACTGGAGGTGCTGTAGCTAAAGGATTTCATAAAAAACCTGGAATAGAAGTTATAATTTTATATCCTTATAATGGTATAAGTTCTTTACAAGAAAAACAAATTGCTTCCTTAGGAGATAATATATTCGCTTTAGAAATTCATGGAAGTTTTGATGATTGTCAAAATATGGTTAAAAACGCCTTTTTAGATAAAGAAATACAAAAAAAATATATATTAACTTCTGCTAATTCTATTAATATAGCTAGATGGCTACCTCAAATGTTTTATTATTTTTTAGCTTATAGACAAATAATAGAAGATTCTATAGAATTAATTTTTTCAGTTCCTAGTGGAAATTTTGGAAACATTTGTGCAGGAATGATGGCTGATAAAATGGGTTTACCCATAAAATTTTTTATTGCTTCCACAAATATTAATGACACCATTCCTAGATTTTTAAAATATGAAAAATATAATCCTATTTCAGTAAAAAAAACGATATCAAATGCTATGGATATATCTAATCCAAGTAATTTTTCTAGAATATGGGATTTTTTATATAAAAAAAATATACATCAATTAAGAAAAAAACTATATTCCTATAAATTTACGGATGAAGAAACATTAGCTATTATAGAAATGGTATGGAAAGAGCATAAATATATGCTAGATCCTCATGGAGCTATTGGTTATTTGGGACTAAGACAATACTTACATAAAAGTAAAAATACTTCAAATACAGCTATTTTTTTAGAAACGGCACACCCTATTAAATTTTTAGATCATATGCCGTATTTTTTACGAAAAAAAATTTTTTTTCCTAAAAAATTGAAAGTTTTTTTAAAAAAAAAGAAAAAAATAAAAAAAACATCCCTATCCAATGATTTTAATGTTTTTAAAAATTGGTTATTAAAAAGGAAGTAAAATTAAATAGCTACGTCTCCTTTAATATGAGGAAAAGGATTATAATTTTTTAATTTAAAATCTTCAAACCCAAATTCAAAAATGTTTTGGACATCAGAATTCAATATAATTTTTGGAAGGGGCTTTGGAGTTCTTTTCAATTGCATTTTTACTTGTTCTATATGATTATTATAAATATGAGCATCCCCTATAGTGTGTATAAATTCTTTCTCTTTTAAATTTAGAATTTTAGCAAGCATAGTAAGTAATAATGCGTAAGAAGCTATATTAAAAGGTAATCCAAGAAAAATATCTGCACTTCTCTGATATAAAAGTAATGATAATTTTTTTTTAAATACATATAATTGAAATAACAAATGACAGGGTGGTAATGCCATATTTTTAATCATTCCTACATTCCAAGAAGAAACAACTAAACGCCTAGAATTTGGATTAAATTTTATTTTTTTTATAAGATTAACTATTTGATCAATAAAATGTCCATCATAGGTTGGCCATTTTCTCCATTGTAATCCATAAATTGGACCCAATTCCCCTTGTTCATTAGCCCATTCATCCCAAATAGTTACTTTATTATTTTTTAAATATTGGATGTTAGTATCTCCTTTTAAAAACCATAATAATTCATAAATAATTGATCGTACATTTAATTTTTTAGTAGTTAAAAGAGGAAAGCCTTTTTCCAAATCAAATCTCATTTGAGATCCAAATATACTTATTGTACCTATACCAGTACGATCTTTTTTTTTAATTCCGTTTTTTAATACATTTTTTAATAGATTTAAGTATTGTTTCATAATGAGTAGTTTATTTTTTAATTTAATTTAAAGAGTATTTTTGCATAAAAAAAACAGAACTATGAATCAAAAGTTTCTCTTCTTTTCTACAAGAAGCGGGTTCAAATTATCTAATAATATAGCTTATTATTATGGGACTTTTCTTGGTAAAGTAAGATTTTTAGAATTCAGTGATGGGGAATATACTCCATGTTTTGAACAATCTGTTCGTGGATCTCAAGTATTTTTGATTGGTTCTACTTTTCCTCCAGTAGACAATTTAATGGAATTATTATTGATGTGCGATGCTGCACGTAGAGCTTCTGCTCATAATATAACACTTGTTATTCCATACTTTGGATGGGCTAGACAAGATCATAAAGATAAACCTAGAACTCCTATTGCTGCAAAACTTGTAGCAAATTTAATGGTCGCTTCAGGAGCGACTAGAGTCATGACTATGGATTTACATGCAGATCAAATTCAGGGATTTTTTGATATACCTGTAGATCATTTGTATGCATCTAGGATATTTATTGATTACATTAAAAAATTAAAGATTGATCAATTAACTATTGCTTCTCCAGATATGGGAGGAGCTAAAAGAGCTAGAAGTTATGCTGGTTATTTAGGTACAGATGTAGTTATTTGTTATAAAGAAAGAAAGAAAGCAAACGAAATAGAATTTATGAATCTTATAGGAGATGTTAAAGAAAAAAATATTATACTCATAGATGATATGGTAGATACCGCAGGTACTTTAACAGAAGCTGCAAACTTAATAAAAAAAAAAGGGGCTAAAAGTGTACGTGCCATAGCGACTCATCCAGTTTTATCAGGAAATTCATATGAAAAAATTAATCAATCGGTACTTGAAGAATTAGTGGTAACAGATACTATTCCTATAAAGAAAATAAATAATAATAAGATTAAAGTTTTATCTTGTGCTCCACTTTTTGCGGAAGTAATGCAATCAGTACATAACGATGAATCCATTAGTAATAAATTTATTATATGAAATATATAAATATATACGGTGAGAAAAGGAATGTTGGAAAAAAATCTGTTCGTTCCATTCGACTTTCTGGAAAAGTTCCATGTATTTTATATGGAAAAAATATAAATATACCATTTTCTACTTCATTAGAAAGTTTTAAAAAAATAGTATACACAACAAAAGTATATGGAGTAATTATTAAAATAGAGGGATATGATAAAAACATAAATGCGATACAAAAAGAAATACAATTTGATTCTATTAAAAACGAAATATTGCACGCTGATTTTTGCATAATTGATGAATTACAACCTATTATATTAGAAATTCCTATAAAATTTTTTGGAAGGCCTATTGGAGTAATTAAAGGTGGAGAATATTATTCTACTGTTAGAAAAATAAAAGTAAAAGCCTTTCCATCTAATATTCCAGAATATATAAAATTAGATATTAGTTCTTTAGATATAGGAGATAGAATAACAGTTGAAAATTTATATAATAATCAATATACTATATTACATCCTTCTCACTCACTTATAGCAAGAGTTAAAAATTCTCGTATAACTAAAGTGGATAAAGAAGAAGAAGAAAATAAAGAAGATCAAAAAAAAGAAAAAAAATAATGGTACAAGATCTTTATTTTATGAAAATAGCTTTAAAAGAAGCTTTTATTGCTTTTTATAAAAATGAAGTTCCTATAGGCGCAGCCATGATATATGAAAACACAGTTATAGCAAAAGCTCATAATTTAACTGAAACTTTAAGTAATACTACTGCACATGCTGAAATGTTGGTAATAAACTTAGCTTCTAATTTTCTTGGTAAAAAATACATCAGAGAATGTACTTTATATGTAACTCTAGAACCATGTATTATGTGTGCAGGGGCTTTATTTTGGTCTAAAATAGGTAGAGTAGTTTGTGGAGCTCCTAATCAAAGAGGATTTATGTATTATGGTATTAAATTACATCCAAAAACAAAATTTATATCTGGAATTATGAAAAATAAGTGCATAGCTCTGATACAAAAATTTTTTTTCTTGAAAAGAATTTATCCAAAAAACTTATATTAGTGTTTTTTTCTTTATTCTTAGTTTCAGAAAAATAGGGATAGTTGTAGTACATATAATCAATAAAATAATCCATTCTAGATGATTTTTTAATTCAGGAAAATTTTTATCTAGATAATGTCCAGCCAGCATTATAGAAAATGTCCAAGAAAGTGCTCCAATAATATTATATATCATAAATTTTTTAAAATCCATACGTATAGCTCCGGCTATAATAGGAGCAAAAGAACGAAACATGGGAAGAAAACGACTCATGATTAAGGCAGTTTTTTTATATTTATTATAAAATAATTTTGCTAAAATAAGATGTTTTTTTTTAAAAAAAAAGGAATCTTTTTTCTTATACAATAATTTTCCTGATTTATATCCTACCCAGTATCCTTGCATATTTCCAAGAGTCGCTACACCTGCTATAATTAAAATAATAACAAAAAAAGGAACATCATAAAAATTTTTACATAAATCTTCTCCAAAGATCCCTGCAGTAAATAACAAAGAATCTCCTGGCAAAAAAAATCCAATAAAAAACCCCGTTTCTGCAAAAACAATTGCTAAAATAATAAACAAAGCTGTATTTCCAAAATATAAAAATATCCATCTAGGATTGAACAGATGTTGAAAAACATCCCAAAAATATGACATTATACAAACATGATAATGAAATACAAAGTTAAATATTTCCATTTTTTAGAAAAATTCTTAAAAAAGATTTATTTTTAAATTTGAAAAAAAACATATTTTTATGCAGTGTTTATTCAAATTTATTAATATTTTTGGATGGATTCCTAATATATTTTTTTTACTAGTAGGTTTTATGTTTATAATTTTTTGGTTATATAAAATATTTCATTTTATGGATTAATAAAAAAATTGGTTATTTTTGTTTTTCAAAGCCAAGTTTATGCATAAAAATGAAAAATAATGGAGAATTTATGTATTTTTTTAATGAAAAAGCTTATAAAATATTAAAAAATTATCTACTAAATAAAGTAGAGGACATAAAAAATACATTTATTTTAGTAGATGATGTTACCTATAAATATTGTATTCCAATTTTATTTTCTCGCATAAATTTTTTAAAAGAATCTAATATCATTAAAATAAAATCAGGAGAAAAAGAAAAAAATATACATACATGTATTCATATATGCAAATATTTGGATAAATTTAAAGCTACTAGAAAAAGTTTAATTATCAATTTAGGAGGAGGAGTAATAACAGATATTGGAGGATTTGTTGCATCTATATTTAAACGAGGAATTTGTTTTATTAATATACCTACAACTTTGTTAGGAATGGTGGATGCTTCTATAGGATACAAAACTGGTGTAAATTTAGATTACATTAAAAATGAAATTGGATCTTTTTATATTCCAGAATTTTTAATTATCGATATTAATTTTTTAAAAACGCTTCCTAAAAAAGAAATTCTTTCTGGAATGGCGGAAATGTTAAAACATGGATTGATAGCAGATATAAATTTTTGGAATAAAATGAATAAAATTAAAAATGTCACAGAGATAGATATCAATCAATGGAATAATTTAATCCATCAATCTATATTCATTAAACAAAAAATTGTGGATCAAGATCCTAAAGAAAAAGGATTAAGAAAAATTTTGAATTTTGGACATACTATTGGACATGCATTAGAAAGTTATTTTATGGATAAAAAAAAAATATTACATGGAATAGCCGTTATTATGGGAATAATTTGTGAATCTTGGATTTCTTACAAAATTAATGGGTTATCCATGGATGATTATAAAGAAATTAAATCTACACTTTTTGCATTGTATCCAATGCAAAAAAAAATTTATAATTTTTCTGATTTAGAAGTAAACAAAATATTGATGATTATGGATCATGATAAAAAAAATGAAAAAAATAAAATTCAATTTTCTTTACTAAAAAAAATAGGAAAATGTTCCTATAACTGTGTTGTTCCATATTTTTTGATAAAAGAAAGTTTTTTTGAAATAAAACATTTTTTCTTAATTCATTAATATTCTTTATATTAAAATTTTTAAATAAAAAAAATATCATCACATAAATGAGTGAAGAAGAAAAATTGATATCCATAAATATTGAAGATGAAATGAAATCATCTTATATAGATTATTCTATGTCTGTTATTGTATCTAGGGCACTTCCTGATGCTAGAGATGGATTAAAACCTGTACATAGAAGAGTACTTTATGGAATGTTTCAATTAGGAATTTTTTCTAATAGTTCTTATAAAAAATCTGCTCGTATTGTTGGAGAAGTATTAGGAAAATATCATCCACATGGAGATATTTCTGTTTACGATACTATGGTTCGTATGGCTCAAAAATGGATACTTCGTTATCCATTAATAGATGGACAGGGAAATTTTGGATCATTAGATTACGATCCTCCTGCAGCTATGCGTTATACAGAAGTTAGAATGAAAAGAATATCTGAGGAAATGTTGTTAGATATAAAAAAAGAAACGGTAGATATGCAATTAAATTTTGATGATTCTTTAGAAGAACCTACCGTTTTACCAACACGAATTCCTAATCTTCTTATTAATGGATCTTCTGGAATTGCAGTAGGAATGGCTACGAATATTCCACCTCATAATTTAAGAGAAACAATAAACGCTATTTGTGCTTACATAGATAATAACAATGATTTATCTATTGAACAAATTATGAAATATATTAAAGCTCCAGATTTCCCTACAGGAGGAATTATTTACGGTTATGATGGAGTTAAAAATGCTTTTCATACTGGAAGAGGACGTATTGTTTTACGTGCAAAAGTTCATTTAGAAGAAATTCAGGGTAGACAATGTATTATTGTAGATGAAATACCTTATCAAGTAAATAAAGCGGATATGATAGCTAGAACTGTAGAATTAATGAAAGAAGGAAAAATGGAAGGAATTTATCAAATTAGAGATGAATCGGATAGAAATGGATTACGTATTGTCTATATTCTTAAACAAAAAACAAATTCTAATATACTATTGAATAAATTATTTCAATACACATCTTTACAAACTTATTTTAATGTCAATAATATAGCATTAGTAAACGGGAAGCCAGTTCAATTAAATATAAAGGATTTTATTCAACATTTTGTAAATCATAGACATCATGTTATTATTCGTAGAACAAAATATGAATTAAAAAAGTGTCAAGATCGTGTTCATATTTTGATGGGTTTTTTAAAAATATTAAATCATTTAGATATTATGATTCAATTAATCAAAAAATCTCATACCCATTATGAAGCTTCTAATAGATTGATAAAAAAATTTAATATATCAAAAAATCAATCTAAATCTATTTTAGATATGCGATTACAAAGTCTTACTTCTTTAGAGTTAGATAAGCTTAAAAAGGAACATGACGAATTAGTAAAAAAAATAGAATTTTTTCAAAATATTTTAGTACAATATTCTATAAGAACAAAAATTATCAAAGAAGAACTTTTAGATATCAAAAAAAAATATCAAGATCCACGTAGAACACAGATTGATTATTCAGGTAATAAAGTAAATATAGAAGATTTAATTGAAAACGAACAAGTAGTTCTTACTATTACTCATGCTGGTTATATTAAAAGAACATCCTTATCAGAGTATAAACGACAAGGACGAGGTGGAGTAGGAAATAGAGGAGCTACTGCTAGAGAATCAGACTATTTTAAACATTTGCTTATAGCGACCAATCATCAATATATGCTTTTTTTTACAGAAAAAGGAAAATGTTTTTGGTTAAGGGTATATGAAATTCCAGAAGGATCCAAAATTTCTAAAGGAAGGGCTATACAAAACATTATTCATCTTCAACAAAATGATAAAGTAAATGCTTACATATTAACTGGAGATCTTACTAATAAAAAATATGTTAAAGATTATTACGTGATGATGGTTACTAAAAAAGGTTTTATTAAAAAAACTTCTTTAGAAAACTACTCTCGTCCAAGAAAAGATGGAATTAATGCTATCGTGATTCGTAAAGGAGATTCTTTATTAGAAGCTATTTTAACTAAAGGAGATAGTCATGTTTTTATTGCTGTAAAAAGTGGAAGAATAATTCGTTTTTCAGAAAATAAAGTTCGTTCAACTGGAAGAACTTCTTCTGGAGTGATAGGAATTCATTTTACAATAAAGGAGGATATAGTGATTGGAATGATATGTGTAGAAGGAAAAGAAAAAGGACATATATTGGTAGTTTCTAAAAAAGGATTTGGAAAAAGATCTAATATAAAAGATTATCGTATCACTAATCGTGGGGGAAAAGGAATAAAAACAATAAACATTACTCAAAAAACAGGAAATTTAATATCTATAAAATATGTTACAAGTCAAGATGATTTGATGATTATTAAAAAATCAGGAATTATTATACGTATATCTGTATCAGATATACGAGTTATGGGGAGAACGACTCAAGGAGTTAGATTAATAAATTTAAAAAAAAACGATGCAATAGCTGATGTTGCCAAAGTTTATAAACCTATTATATTATGAGGCTTCATTAAAATCACGCAATATATTAACACATTCTGACACAGAATAATCTTTTTTTAAATTTTTTTTCCATTCTAATTGTTCTTTAAATTCCAATTTTTTTGTATTTAAAATAATTTTATAAGAAATAGGAAAAGCTCGTAATCCATATATATTCAAATAATTTATTAATTGATAAAAATTTTCGTTTCTTTTTTTTATTTTTAAATTATCATAATAAAATTCTTTCCAATTTAAAGAAAATTGTTTTCTATTCGAAAATTGTTTTTCTAATGATTGTATGGATTCTATGATTTTATAAATAGTCATTATATTTTTATTTTTTTTTATTCTTTTTATGCTTTTATACTTAATATTTTCTAAATTATTATTACAATAATGAAACGGAATAGGATCTACATAATCCCATTTCATAGAATTTTTTTGATTTTTTTCCATAAAATTTAATAATATATTACTTGTATAATTTGGAATAACAATATCTGAGTTAACTCCTTTTAATTGGGTAGAATTTCCATTTATACGATAAAATTTATTAACGGTAATTTTTAAAGCCCCTAATTCTTCATTGTAAAATAAAAATCTATTTAATGGATAAATAGTTTGTACTGTCCCCTTTCCATATGTTTGACTACTTCCAACAATAATTCCTCTTTTATAATCTGCTATAGCTGCAGCAAAAATTTCAGAAGCAGAAGCTGATAGTTCATTCACAATAACTACAATCGGACCTTTCCATAATATTTGATGATCATTATTTTTTAGTATCTTTTTTTTGTTATTATATCTTCCTATTTGTACTATAGGAACTTTTCCTAAAAAAAAACCAGCAATTTTTATTACAGTCTCCAAAGAGCCCCCTCCATTGTTTCTTAGATCTAGAATAATACCTTTTATTTTTTCTTTTTTTAATTCTTGAATAATATGTTTTATATCCTTAGCAGCATTTCTTCCATTCTTATTTTCAGGATTAAAATAAAATTCTGGTAAACAAATTAAACCATATTTATTTTTATTATCCAATATGATAACACTTTTTGCAAAAATTTCTTTTTTTTCTATGATATCTCTAGTAAGTATTACTTCTTCTATGGATCCATTTTTTTTCTGAATGGTTAATTTTACTTTGCTTCCTTTTTTACCTTTTATCAAACGAATATAATTTTCTAACAACATCCCTACAATATTTTTAGATTCTGAATTTAGATCTTTTGCTACTCGTATAATTTTATCTCCTATTTCTATTTTTTTGCTTTTCCATGCAGGACCACCAACAATAAGTTTTACTACTGTAGCTAATCCTTTATCATCTTGCAATTCAATCCCTATTCCTTCTGTTTCTCCCGATATGTTTAAATAAAAAATTTCTTTATCCTTAGGAGATAAATAACTAGTATGAGGATCATATTGTGAAATTATTGTATTCACATACATAGAAAACCAATGGGATTCTTTTTTTATTTTTAATTTTCTAAAATATTCCTTTATATATTCTTCCACTTTTTTTCTTGATTTTTTTTCTTCATGAAGGAATGCATTTTTCCAAATTTTTTGTTTTAAAATATTTAATTTTTTTTGTTTTATAAAATTTATTATTTCTAATAAAGTCAAATATTTTAAATGTTTTCTCCATTTTTCAATCCATTTTTTTTTATTTTTTGGATAAAATAATTCCTCTTTCCCAAGGACATATATTTCTTTTTTATTAAAATTAAAAGGTATTTTTAATATTTGAGAACATATGGATTCCACTTCTTTTATTCTTTTATAAAAACGTCTAATAATAATATTAAAAAAAGTAGGATCACCATTAATCCAAAAATCATCTATTTTTTCTTTATATAAACAAAAATCTTCTATATCTTTTTGCATAAAAAAACGTTTTTGATTATCTAATTTTTCAAAATATTTATTATATACTTTTTTTGAAAAATTATTATTAATAGGAATGGGTTTCGTATGTAAAAAATCAAGTGTTTTATATATTATTTTTAGTAGAATACGATGTTTTTCTTGTTCTTCTAATGGAGAACAAGAACTCAATAAAAAAATAAAAATGAAACCAATTATTATGTATTTAAGTTTTTTTATTTGTTGATTCACAATGAAGGAATGATATTTGAATTAATAATAGTAAAATTATATATAAATAATAAAAATAGCTTTTTTTTATAAAAAAATGAATAAAAAACCAATTATTTTAGTAACAAATGATGACGGTATTATAGCACCAGGAATTAGAGCGCTAGTTCATACGATGAATTCTTTAGGAGAGGTGTATGTTATAGCACCAAATAAACCTCAATCTGGAGTTGGACATGCAATAACTATGGATACCGTATTGTTTTGTGATTCTATAAAAATTGATAATGGAAATCAAAAAGAATGGGAATGTTCCGGAACACCGGTAGATTGTATAAAATTAGCTATTAATGAAATTCTTCCAAGAAAACCTGATATTTGTGTATCAGGAATTAATCATGGATCAAATTCTTCCATAAATGTCATGTATTCTGGAACAATATCAGCTGTAATAGAGGCTAGTATAGAAGGTATTCCATCTGTTGGATTTTCTCTTTTGGATTTTGATTGGGATGCTGATTTTGAACCTTCAAAAAAATATGTATGTAAAATTGTAAAAAAAATTATTAATAATCCTATTCCAGATAAAATAATTAGTCTAAATGTGAATATTCCAAAATTGAAAAAAGAAAAAATAAAAGGAGTTAAAATATGCAGACAGTCAGAATCTAAATGGAAAGAAAGTTTTTATAAACGATATAATCCAAAAGGAAGAACTTATTATTGGTTAGTAGGAGATTTTGTAAATTTTGATAAAAGGGTAGATACAGATGAATGGGCATTAAAAAATGGATATATATCTATTGTTCCTATTCAATTTGATTTAACTAATTATCCTATATTAAATATTTTAAAATCCTGGAATTTTTTATTATTTATATTTGGATATACATTATTTGAATTTAATTAAATATTATATCGTGTCATTTTTTTTAGAAGGATCTTTGAATCCAAAAAAAATTCAAGATTTTGTTGGTCAAAATGATCTATTGGAAAATTTAAAAATTTTTATTCAAGCTGCTAGAAAAAGAAAAGATGCCTTAGATCATATTTTGTTTCATGGACCTCCTGGGCTTGGAAAAACTACACTAGCTCATATTGTAGCTAATGAATTATGCGTTAATATAACAGTAACTTCCGGATCTGTTTTAGATAAACCAGGAGATTTAGCTGGATTACTTATTCATTTAAAATTAAATGATGTTATTTTTATTGATGAAATTCATCGTCTTTCTCCAATAGTTGAAGAATATTTGTATTCTGCTATGGAAAATTACAAAATAGACATTATTATAAATTCTGGATCTAACGCAAGATCAGTACAAATAGATTTATCTCCTTTTACTTTAATAGGAGCAACTACGAGATCTGGATTACTCACCGCACCTATGCGTTCTAGATTTGGAATCAATCTTCGTCTTAGTTATTATGAAAAAAAATTATTAAAAGATATCGTTCATCGAAGCGCAAAATTACTAAATATTCCAATAACGGAAGATGCTTCCTATGAAATTGCCAATAGAAGTCGTGGCACTCCACGTATAGCTAACGCTTTACTTCGAAGAATTCGTGATTTTGCGCAAATAAAAGGAAATGGAATTATTGATATAAACATATGTGATTTAGGGTTGCAAGCTCTAAATGTAGATCAATATGGATTAGATGAAATGGATCATAGAATACTTTTGTCTATTATAGATAACTTTAAAGGAGGCCCTGTAGGAATTAATACTATAGCAACAGCTATTAGTGAAAATTCAGATACAATAGAAGAAGTTTATGAACCTTTTCTTATACAAGAAGGATACCTAGTTAGAACGCCTAGAGGAAGAAAAGTTACTAATTTAGCTTATAAACATCTAAAACAAAATTTTAAAAAATAAATTAAAATATTTTTTATTATCTATTTATAACAATTAACTTTGTTGAAAGTATCAAAATATATAGATATTATGCCTTCAAATGTGATTGTTGGTCTCCAATGGGGTGACGAGGGAAAAGGGAAAATCACAGATTTGCTTTCTAAAAATTCAGATTATGTAATTCGTTATCAAGGAGGAAATAATTCTGGTCATTCTATTCATATTAATAATCGTTATTTTATTCTTCATTTAATTCCTTCTGGAGTTATTTATCCTTATGTAAAATGTATTGTTGGACCTGGAGTAGTTATTGATCCAAAGTGTTTTATTCAAGAAATAAAAAATTTAGAATCAATGAAAATTAATACTTCTAAAATTTTTTTAGCAAAAAGAGCACACCTTACTATGCCTTATCATCGTTTACTAGATCAATATAAAGAAGAATATTTAGGAAAAAGATCAATTGGTACTACCCATCGTGGAATAGGCCCAACTTATGAAGACAAAATAGCACGTATGGGAATACGTGCATTAGATTTATTGAATCTAAAAAATTTTTACAAAAAATTAAAATGGAATATATTTTTCAAAAATGAGATTATTACAAAAGTTTATAAAAAAAATCCTATTGATTTTGAATCTATATATGAAGAATATATAGAATATGCAAAAATTCTTTTTGATCGTATTATAGACGCAGTCTATGAAATTCATTATGCTTTTTATCATGAAAAAAAAATTTTATTTGAAGGAGCTCAAGCTACATTATTGGATATTAACTATGGAACATATCCATATGTGACAACTTCTTCTGCTTCTACAGGAGGTGTATGTATAGGATCTGGAATTCCTCCTAATTTTTTAAAAAATTTTATAGGAGTAGCAAAAGCATATTGTACACGTGTTGGTTTTGGACCTTTTCCTACAGAAATTAAAAATGGAATATGTGATATTATACGAAAAAAAGGAAATGAGTATGGCTCAACGACAAGACGTCCAAGAAGATGTGGATGGTTAGATTTGATTGCTCTTAAATATTCTTGTATGATTAATGGAATTAATTACTTAATTTTTACAAAATTGGATGTTTTAAGCGAATTAGAAGTTATTAAAGTGTGCATAAAATACGAATTTCGTGGAAAAATTATTAAAAAATTTCCAGCAAATATAGAAGAAAAAGATATTATAAAAGGGATTTATATAGATTTACCTGGTTGGGAACAAGACATATATAACATTAATGAATACGAAAATTTACCAAAAAATTGTAAAAAATATATTAGATTTATTGAAAATTATCTAAAATTAGAAATTTTATTAATTTCTGTAGGTTCTGAAAGGAATCAGAATATCATTAAAAATAAATTTTTATTTAATAATATTTTTTTTTAAAAATATTTTTTTGTGAAAGAATATAAGAATCCTTTAATAGAACGATATAGTAGTAAAGAAATGTTATATAATTTTTCTCCAAAGAAAAAGTTTACGACTTGGAGAAAATTATGGTTCTATTTAGCAGAAATACAAAAGGAATTAGGATTAAATATTAGCGAAGAACAAATTCATGATTTAAAATATCATTTATATGATATTGATTGGAATAGGGTTTCTTTTTATGAAAAAAAATTTCGTCATGATGTAATGGCTCATTTATATGCTTTTGGAGATAAGGCTACTATAGCTAAACCTATCATTCATTTAGGTGCTACAAGTGCTTTTTTAGGAGATAATACTGATATTATTTTGATTCGTGATGGATTAAAAATTTTGCTAAAAAAATTGATCAATGTCATTTTTCGAATTAGAAATTTTACTTTAGAATATCATAATATCCCTACTTTAGCCTTTACACATTATCAGCCTGCTCAATTAACTACTGTAGGAAAACGTTCTGCTTTGTGGATACATAGTTTACTTCTAGATTTAGAAGAACTAGAATTTAGATTAAAAAATATTCATTTTAGAGGAGTAAAAGGAACTGTAGGTTCAGCTGCTAGCTTCAAAGAATTATTTAATGGAGATTTACAAAAAATAAAATATTTAGAAAAAAAATTATCTAATAAATTTGGATTTAAAAATGTTTTTCCTATTACAGGACAAACTTACGATAGAAAAGTTGATTCTCAAATATTAAACTTATTATCCAATATTTCTCAGTCTTCTCATAAATTTAGTAATGATTTGCGTTTATTGCAAAATTTAAAAGAAATGGAAGAACCTTTTGAAGAAGAACAAATTGGATCTAGTGCTATGGCTTATAAACGTAATCCTATCCGTAGTGAACGAATGGCTTCTTTAGCAAAGTATGTCATTTCTTTGTCCAATAGTTCAGCAATGGTTGCAGCTACTCAATGGTTGGAACGTACTTTAGATGATTCTGCCAATAGAAGATTGGTTATAGGACAATCATTTTTATCTACGGATGCAATTTTAATGATTTGGAATAATATATTTGAAAATATAGTTATTTATCCTAAAATAATTGAAAATCATATTAAAGAAGAACTTCCATTTTTAATTACTGAATATCTAATTGTAGAATGTGTAAAAAATGGAGCTGATAGACAAGAAATTCATGAAAGAATACGAATTCATTCTATGAAAACAAATTCAAAGATAAAATTAGAAGGAAAAAAAAATGATTTTATTCAACGTATTTTACAAGATAAAAAAATACCAATTAATGAAAAAAAAATGAGTAAAATTCTCAATCCTAAAAAATTTATAGGTTTTTCTTCAGATCAAACTTTGGAATTTATTGATACAAAAGTTAATCCAATATTAAATAAATTTCATCATTTAATTGATTCTGACATATCTAATATGGATAGACAAGTTTAAATACACATATATAAAAAATAATGAATTTTAGAATTTGTATACAAAAAAAAATTCCTTTTGATATTGATTCTAGAAAATTATATCGTGAATTGAAAAATATGAATATTTCATTATCTGAAGTTATTATTTATTATGTATATGATATTTTTAATATCCAAAAAAAACTTTTTTTAGAAAGTTTATCAACAATTTTTGTTGATCCTGTAACAGATATTTTGCATAAAAAAATACATTTTTATAATCCATATTTTTATATTCCTGTTAAAAATGATGATCGTGCCAATGCTGCTATGCAATGCATTCAAATTTTAGATCCTAAATCTCCTCCTGTTTTTGTAAAAACAGGTATATTTATTGAATTAATTGGAATAAATAAAAAACAAGATTTTGATAAAATTAAAAAATATTATACAGCTTCTCATTTTCATATAAAAAAACGATATAATAGAAAAATAAATGATATTAAAATTGTAGATAATTTTATAAATTTATCTATAAATAAAATAGAAAAAATTCATAAAAAATGGAATTTATCCATAAATATTAATGATTTATTATTTATACAAAAATATTTTTATAAAGAAAAACGAAATCCAACAGAAGCAGAATTACGTATTTTAGATGTTTTTTGGTCCGATCATTGTCGTCATACTACATTTTATACAACACTAGTAAATATATCTTTTTATGGATTGTTAAAAAATACATATAAAAGTATTTTTAGAAAATATTTAAAAGATAGAGATTTCATAGGAAGATCAAAACATCCTATAAATTTTATGGATTTATCTAGTCTTCCATCTAAAATTTTTTATAAAAAGGGAAAATTGAAAAACTATGTTTTATCTAATGAACATAATGCATGTATCATAATGGTAGATGTAGACATGATCGATAATAAAAGAAAAGAGAAATGGTATTTGCTATTTAAGAATGAAACCCATAACCATCCTACGGAAATTGATCCTTTTAGTGGAGCTTTTACTTGTATAGGAGGAGCTATTCGCGATCCATTATCTGGAAGAGCTTTTGTTTATCAAGGAATACGGTTAAGTGGAGCTGCTGATCCTACAAATTTAAAAACTTTTAATGGAAAGTTACCACAACAGAAAATATGTTTTGAATCAGCTCATGGATATAGTTCCTATGGAAATCAAGTAGGATTAGCTACAACTCATGTCAATGAAATTTATCATGAAGGATATAGAGCCAAAAGAATGGAAGTAGGGATGGTAATAGGAGCTGTTCCCGTTGATTTTGTGAAATATAAAAAACCAAAAAAAGGAGATATAATTTTATTAATTGGAGGATTAACAGGAAGAGAAGGAATAGGAGGAGCTACGGATTCTTCTAAAGAAGATGATATAAACTTTCAAAAAAATATACAAAAAAGACAAAAAGGAAATCCAATAATAGAAAGAAAAATTCAAAGATTTTTTAGGAAAAAAGAAGTTATATCTTTAATAAAAAAATGTAATGATTTTGGTGCTGGAGGAGCTGCAGTGGCTATAGGAGAATTAAGCGATAGTTTAGTTCTTCATTTAGATAAAATACCCGTAAAAAATACGGATTTAGAAGCTATAGAAATTGCTATTTCTGAGTCTCAAGAACGTATGGCTGTAGTATTAGATCCAAAAAATGTAAAAAAATTTATTTACTTAGCTAAAAAAGAGAATCTTAGTCCTATTCCTATAGCGGAAGTTACTGATAATAAAAAAATTATTTTTTATTATAAAGGAAAAAAAATATTTAATATAAAAAGTTCTTTTCTTAATACAAGAGGATCTCATAAAAAAAAATCTGTTCGTGTGAATTCCCCTACTTCAGTTTCTCCTTTTAAAAAATCAAAACAATTTTTTTTTAGTAAAAAAACTTTTTTAGATACTCTTTCTCAATTAAATATAGCTTCTCAAAAAAGTTTAGTAGAAATGTTTGATAGTACCGTAGGGGGAACTACAGTATTAATGCCTTTTGGTGGAAAATATCAAATGACTCCATCTGAAGGAAGTGTGCAAAAAATTCCTGTTTTACAAGGAAGCACTAATACAGTAAGTTTAGCTACTTGGGGGTTTCATCCTGAAATTTCTATTTGGAGTCCTCTTCATGGAGGAGCTTATGCTATAGTGGAATGTATTTCTAAAATTGTTTCTATGGGAGGAAATTATAAAAATACTTATTTTAGTTTTCAAGAATATTATCAAAAATTAGGGAATGATCCAGAAAATTGGGGGAAACCCTTTGCGGCTTTGTTAGGGGCTTATCATGCTCAGATGTCCTTAGAATTAGTTTCTATCGGAGGCAAAGATTCTATGTCTGGAACATATAAAAATATGATGCATGTCCCCCCTACATTCATTGCATTTGGAGTAGCAACAGGATCATGTTCAAATATTATTTCTCCTGAATTTAAAAAAATAGGAAATAAGATCTATTTATATGATCATCATCCATTAAAAAATGAAATGCCAGATTTTGATTCTATAAAAAATGCTTATGATCAGGTTTATGAGGGTATTTATTCCGGAAAAATTGTTTCTGCAAAAACAGTAAAAGATGGAGGAATTTCTGTTGCTATTGCCAAAATGGCATTTGGTAATCGTTTAGGAGTAATTATAAACTGTAAAAATAATTTACTAGAAACTAGCATTGGATCCTTGATTATAGAATCTTCATCTCCGATATCAGATAATTTTATTCCAATAGGAGAAATAGTTTCTTCCAAAAATTTAAATTTTAATGGAATATCTATTGATATAAATGAATCTATAAATAATTGGTTCAAAACTTTTATTCCTATTTTTTCTTCTAGCGAAGAAATAAAAAAAAATATTACAATAGTAGAAACCCCTAAACAAAAAAAACAAAAAAAAAATACCATTATATGGAAATGTAGATTGAAAAAAAAAGGGCCCCCACGTGTATTTATTCCTATATTTCCTGGAACAAATAGTGAATTTGAATCCATTCGTGCATTTGAAAAAGAGGGATCTATAGTAAATACTTTTGTATTTAAAAATTTAAATAATAAAGATGTTATCGACTCCATATTTCATATGAAAACGTATATAGAATCTTCACAAATATTCATGCTTTGTGGAGGATTTAGTGCAGGAGACGAACCAGATGGATCTGCTAAATTGATAGTATCTATTTTGCATAATCCATATATTAAGGATGCTATAAAACGTTTTTTGGATAAAGATGGATTAATATTAGGTATTTGTAATGGATTTCAAGGATTGATTAAATCTGGATTATTACCTTATGGAAAAATTTGTTTGAGAACACATAAATCTCCTACATTAGCCTATAATAAAATAGAAAAACATATATCTCAATGCGTACATATAAAAGTTATTTCGGACCAATCTCCATGGTTAAAAGGAATGAAAAATAAAATATATACCCTTCCCATATCTCATAGTGAAGGTCGATTTTATGCTAACGAAGAAATAACAAATAATTTATTCAAAAAAAATCAAATAGCCACACAATATATAAATTTAGAAGGAACCCCAAGTTTAGAAAGATTATATAATCCTAATGGATCTATTGGAGCTGTTGAGGGATTATTAAGTGAAGATGGTAAAATTTATGGAAGAATGACTCATCCAGAACGTTATGATCATGGATTATTAAAAAATATACCTCATGTTCATCAAGATTCTATTTTCAAAAATGCAGTACAATATTTTTTATAAAAAAAATTAAAATTAATCATACATATATGAAAGTAGCTATATTTCTTGGAAGTGTTTCCGATAAATCAACTATGAAAATAGCAGCAGAAATACTAAAAAAATTTAATATAAATTATAAATCTTATGTTATTTCCGCACATAGAATCCCAGATGTTTTATCAAAAACTATAAAAAAAATAGAATCGGAAGGAGTGGATATTATTATTGCAGGAGCTGGGTTATCCGCTCATTTACCTGGAGTAATATCTTCAAAAACTATATTGCCCGTGATTGGAGTCCCAATTTATCATAGCAATAATCATTATGGATTATTAGGAGGAATAGATGCACTTTTTTCTATGGTACAAATGCCAAAAGATGTCCCTATTGCTACAGTAGGAATAAATAATTCCTATAATGCGGCTTTATTAGCTATTCATATTTTGTCTATAAAATATATAGATATAAGAAAATCATTGATAAAATTTAGAATGGAAATAAAAGAAAAATTGGAAACTGAAATAGAGCAATACTTATGAGAAGTCGTATAATTAAAAATAAACTTTTATTAGAAGGAAAAACAAAAAAAATATATACCACAAAGAATACATTTGAAGTGTTGATTCAGTATAAAGATAGTATAACTGCTTTCAATGGATTGAAAAAAAAATTTATTCAGGATAAAGGAATTTTAAATAATGAAATAACTACATTGATATTTAAATTTATCAATTATTGTGGAATAAAAACTCATTTTATACGAAAAATAAACAACAGAGAACAATTATGCCATAAAGTAGATATGATCCCATTAGAATTTGTTGTTCGCAATATTGTTGCTGGTAGTATGTCTAAACGATTAGGTATCAAGGAAGGAATTCAAATATTAAATCCTATTTTTGAAGTTTTTTATAAAAATGATAAATTGAAAGATCCATTAATTAATGATCATCATGCAGTATTTTTGGAAATAATTTCTTATGAAGAATTAAATACAATTTATTCCATATTATCAAATATGAATAATATTCTTAAAAAATATTTTTTAGATAAAAATATTATATTGGTAGATTTTAAAATAGAATTTGGTAAAAATCATAAAAATGAAATTTTACTTTCTGATGAAATAAGTCCTGATACTTGTCGTTTTTGGGATAAAAAAACAATGAAAAAATTGGATAAAGATCCATTTCGAATTGGATTAAAGAAAAAGGAAGAGATACTTGATATTTATATGGAAATATTAAAAAGGTTAAATGTAAGTTAAAGTTAATCCAATAAATAATGGAACAAGGATATTCTTTTTCCAAAAAAAAAATATCTAAATTATCCACTTTTTTTATGAAAAAAAACTATTTTGATAAATTTCATGATGAATGTGGTATTTTTGGGATTTATTCTCCTCATAAAGTAGACACCTTTTCTTTAATTCAATTTGGTTTATTTGCATTGCAACACAGAGGACAAGAAGCTTGTGGTTTTTCTGTTTTGCGAGATGGTTTTATTATATCTCATAAAAGCGAAGGGCTTGTTTTAGATTTTTTTAGAAAAATTTCTAATTCTGAATGTTATCATGGAAATGCCGTTATTGGGCATACACGTTATTCTACAGAAGGAGGACAAAGCAAAAAAAATATTCAACCATTTTTTGGAGAAAATTCCTATGGGAAAAGCACTATATCTATAGTACATAATGGAAATTTAGTAAATGCTACAGATATTCGTAAAAAATTGGAATCTGAGGGAATACATTTTATATCCGAATATTCGGATTCTGAAGTAATACTACGTTTAATACAAAAATATTTATTGAAATATAATAATAGCTTGAAACAAGCTATTAAAAAAACAACTTTATATATTAAAGGAGCTTATTCTGTTATAGTACTCATGGATAATAAAATGGCTGCATTTCGAGATCCAAACGGAATACGTCCTTTATGTTATGGTATGCTAAATGAAAAAACTTATATATTTAGTTCTGAAACTTGTGGAATAGATTCTGTAGGAGGATACTATGTAAGAGATTTATTTCCAGGAGAAGTTGTTATAGTGAATAAAAAATCCATTCGATTTTCTTTGATTACAAAAAAAAAATATACGAAAAAAAGAATATGTTCTTTTGAGTATATTTATTTTTCTCGTCCGGATTCCTTAATTGAAAATATAAATGTTTATGAAATTCGTGAAAAAAGTGGAGAAAAACTTTATGAACAACATCCAGTAGAAGCAGATGTAGTTATTGGAGTTCCTGATTCTGGAGTTCCAGCTGCTATTGGATATTCTAAAGCTTCTGGTATTCCTTTTAAACCAATTTTAGTAAAAAATAAATATATTGGTAGATCCTTTATTCTACCAAAACAGGAAATGCGTGAAAAAATGGTGAATTTAAAACTAAATCCTATATTATATGAAATAAAAGGAAAACGTATTGTTATTATTGATGATTCTATAGTTCGTGGAACTACTAGTCGTAGATTAGTTTATATTTTAAGAAAAGCAGGAGCAAAAGAAATTCATTTTAGAAGTGCCTCTCCACCCATTATAGCTCCATGTTATTTAGGAGTAGATACTCCAAGTAAAAAAGATCTTATTTCAAACAATCATATTGATAAAAAAAGTATAGCAAAAATTCTAAATGTAGATAGTTTAGAATTTTTAAGTATGGCTAATCTAATAGATATTCTTGGTAGTAGTAATTATTGTTTTGGTTGTTTTACGGAAAACTATCCCGTTCAAAAAAAATGATAGTATTTTATTAAAATTTAGAACCATGAAAAAAAGCAATTTCACTATATGCAAAATTAGTAAAATTTTAGAAAAAACTTATAACAATAAAGTTCTTAGTGATTTAGATAATTTTTCTGGATTTTATAATATCTATAAATGTGGATATAAAGAACCTATTTTAGTATCTGGAGTAGATGGTGTAGGAACCAAATTACGTTTAGCTATCAATTACAAAAAATATGATATAATTGGAGTTGATTGTTTTGCAATGTGCGCAAATGACGTATTATGTCATGGAGCTATTCCTTTATTTTTTTTAGATTATTTAGCTTGTGGAAAGATAGATTCTACTATTGTAGAAAAAATAATACAAGGAATAGCTATTTCTTGCAAAAAAACTCATACATGTCTCATTGGAGGAGAAACAGCTGAAATGTCTGGAATTTATCAAGAAAATGATTATGATATTGCTGGATTTTGTGTAGGTATTGTAGAAAAAAAAAATTTGATAGATGGAAAAAAATTTATTCAGGATGGGGATATTTTAATAGGACTTCCTTCATCAGGGGTACATAGCAACGGTTTTTCTTTAATACAAAATATTTTTTCAAAAGAAGATTTTATGAAAAGTTTCCAAAAAAAACCTTTTTATGAAACTCTCTTAATTCCTACTAGGATTTATCATTTTACTATTCATTTTTTATTAAAAAAATTTATGATACATGGATTAGCTCATATTACTGGAGGAGGAATATCAGATAATTTATCTAGAATTCTTCCAGAAAATTTATCAGCTATAGTAGAAAAAAAAAGAATTCCTATTCTACCTATTTTCAATTATATTCAAAAAAAAGGAAATTTATTAGATAAAGAGATGTGGAAGACTTTTAATATGGGAGTAGGAATGATTATTATAGTTTCTTTTCAAGAACAATATACTATTTTAGATAAACTTCGTTTTTTAGGAGAAACCCCTTTTATTTTTGGTAATATTGTAAAAGGAAATAAAAGAGTTTTTTTTAAATAAAAAGAGTATTTTTGAAATGAAAAAATGTACCTATATATCTCATGAAAAAAATAGCTATTTTAGTTTCTGGAAAAGGAACTAATATGCAGCATATTTTACAAGCGATAAAAAACGGAATTCTTTCTAATTTTATAGTAAATTTAGTTATTTCTGATAGATGGTGTAATGCAATTCAATATGCATTAAAAAAAAATATAACAGCCATTTATTTAAAAAAGAAAAATAATAAATTACTTTCTAAAGAAATAGACCAAATTTTCGTAAAAAATGTTCCTAACATGATAGTTCTTTCTGGATTTCTTTCTATACTTGATGCAAAATTTTGTAAAAAATGGTTTGGAAAAATAATAAATATTCATCCTTCTCTCTTACCTAAATATGGAGGAAAAGGAATGTATGGAATAAAAGTGCATCAAGCTGTTCTAAAAAATAAGGAAAAAATATCAGGAGCTACTGTTCACTATGTTACAAAAAATGTGGATGCTGGAGATATAATTTTAAAAAAAACATGTAAAATTCATTCAAAGGAAACTCCAAAATCTTTATCAAAAAAAGTATCTATTATAGAAAGAGAAATATTGATTCAGTCTATTAAAAAAAATTTTTAATAGATTGAATCAATCCACAATAATAATTAATTAGTAGTATATCTTATGAAAAGAGCTTTGATTAGTGTTTATGAAAAAAATAAAAAATTATTCAATTTTGTTTATTTTTTATATAAAAAAGGATATCAAATAGTTTCTACCGGGGGTACTTATAAATATTTAATAAAAAACGGTTTATCTAATGTAATAGAAGTATCTGAGTTAACTTTTTTTCCTGAAATTTTAGATGGAAAAGTAAAAACCATTCATCCTAATATTTATGGAGGAATTTTAGCAAATCGTTCTATTGAAAAAGATATCCAATCTATTCGGCATCATAATATTCATTGTATTGATATAGTGTTAGTTAATTTTTATCCATTTTTAAAAAAAATGCAAGAAAAATCTAATATAAATTCTTTGATTGAATTTATTGATATAGGAGGACCATCTATGCTTCGTGCAGCTGCTAAAAATTTTATGCATGTCACCGCTATTATAGATGATAATGATTATGAATTAATTCAAAATGAAATTGTTCATTATGGATTACCTTCATTAAGTTTAAGAAAAAAATTAGCAGGAAAGGTTTTTAATTTCACTTCTGTTTACGATTCTATTATTTCTCAATATCTTTTAATGGATGAAAAATTTCCTATTTATTTACATTCTTCTTACGAAAAGAAAATGAATCTTCGTTATGGAGAAAATCCTCATCAAAAAGCAGCTTATTATATTAATACGATTAATAAGGGATCTATGCGTAATTTTCATCAATTACATGGAAAAGATTTATCATTTAATAATTTACGCGATATGGATATAGCTTGGAAGGTAGTTTCGCAATTTACAGAACCTGCTTGTTGTACAGTAAAACATTCTACTCCTTGTGGAGTAGCATTAGGTAAAAATATTATTGAAGCATTTCAAAAAACTTATTATTCAGATCCTATTTCATTATTTGGAGGAATTATGGCTGTTAATGTTCCAATAACAAAAGAATTAGCGAAATATATCAATAAAATTTTTTTAGAAGTTATTATCTCTCCAAGTTACCAAATAGACGTATTAGAAATTTTAAAAATTAAAAAAAATATTAGAATTATTAGTATTAATGATCCAATTTCTAACCCACTAGAATATGTTCAAATAGATGGAGGAATGTTAGTACAAGAAGCAGATTATTTTTTTCCTCATGAAGGAAATTATAAAATAGTTACTAAAAAAAAATTTTCGGATAAAGAATTAAAATCTTTATTTTTTGCACAAAAAGTAGTAAAATATGTAAAATCTAATGCGATTGTTGTGGCTAAAGATACGCAAACTTTAGGTATTTCAGGAGGTCAAACCAATCGTATTTGGGCAGCTAATCAAGCAATAGAAAGAGCTTTGGGGAAAAAAAAAGAGGGATTAGTTCTTGTTTCTGATGCTTTTTTTCCTTTTCGTGATGTTGTAGATGAAGTAGCTCGTTCTGGAGTAATACGTGCTATTCTTCAACCAGGAGGATCTATACGAGATGAAGAATCTATAAAAGCTTGTGATTATCATGGAATAGCTATGGCTTTTACTGGAAAAAGACATTTTAAACATTAAAAATAATGAAAATTTTAATTCTTGGAGGAGGTGGACGTGAACATGCTATTGGAAAAAAATTATTAGAAGATTGTTCTTCTATGAATCTTTATTTTTACCCTGGAAATGGAGGAACAGGTATAATTGGAAAAAATATTGGAAATCATTACTCTACATTAGAATTGGTTTTTTTTGCTAAAAAAAATGCAATAGATCTAACTATTGTAGGATCCGAAATTTTTCTATTAGAAGGAATAGTTGATATTTTTAAAAATTTTGGATTAAAAATAATTGGACCACATTATTTAGCGGCTAAACTTGAAGGAGATCGCATTTTTTCTAAATCTTTTATGAAAAAATATGGAATTTCCACTCCTAAATTTGAAATTTTTTCTTGTTATAAAAAAGCTATCAATTTTTTTAAAAAAAAATTTTTTTCTGTAGCTATTAAAACTAATGGAATTGCTGGAGGAAAAGGAGTTATTTTAGCTCATAATAAAAATGAAGCTAAAAAAGCTTTAAAAACTATTATGATAGAAAAAAAGTTTGGTAAATCTGGTGATAAAATTATTATAGAAGAATTTATAGAAGGAAAAGAGGCATCTATTATATCTATTTTCAATGGAAAACACCTTATTCCTTTTTTATCTGCTCAAGATTATAAAAAAATAGAAGAAAATGAAAAAGGGATGAATACAGGAGGAATGGGGTGTGTTGCTCCCAATCCATATATGACCAATTCTATTTGGATGGATTTTAAAAAAAACATATTGGAGCCTACTTTAGAAGGATTGATTTCAGAAAAATTAACTTTTTTTGGATTTCTATATTTTGGATTAATGATTACTTCTAATAAAGTTTACTTATTAGAATACAATACTCGTATTGGAGATCCAGAAGCTCAAGCTTTACTTCCATTAATGAAATGTAATTTTTTAGACATCATTCAATCTTCTTTTTATAATAAAAAAAAATATATTTTTTGGAAAAAATTATGTTCTTGTTGTGTCGTTTTATCTTCTAAAGGATATCCAGAAAAATATGAAAGTGGAAAAATTATAATGGGATTAAATTCTTTACAAGAACCTTTTTATATTGCTGGAGCAAAAAAAGAAAAAAAAAATTGGATTACATCAAGTGGACGTGTTCTAAATATAGTAGGAGTAGGAAAAACTATTAAAGAGGCTAGAAAAAAAGCTTATGATCAGGTTCAAAAAATTCATTTTGAAAATTTGTATTTTAGAAAAGATATTGGTTTATATAATAATATGAAATGAAAAAAGACTTAATACTTATATTAGATTTTGGTTCTCAATATAGTCATATAATAGCAAGAAGAATTCGAGATTTTGGAGTATATGCTTTATTATGTTGTTATGATATTTCTATATCTCATATTTTATCAAAAAAGCCCAAAGGAATTATTTTATCAGGAGGACCTTCTTCTGTTTATGATAATAATTCTCCATTAATATCTAAAAATATTTTTCAATTAAATATTCCCATACTTGGAATTTGTTATGGAATGCAGCTAATTTCTTTTCTTTTTGGAGGAAAGATAGAAAAATCAAAATATAAAGAATACGGAAAGTCCTTCTTGATTATAAATCATTTAAATAATATCAATAAAAATTTATTGTTTTATGGAATTCCAAAAAAATCCATTGTTTGGATGAGTCATTTTGATGAAATAAAAAATATTTCAAAAGAATTTCAGATTATAGGACATACTTCATCTTGTCCTATTGCCGCTTTTAAACATAAAAATAAAGATATTTATGCTGTACAATTTCATCCAGAAGTAAAAAATACAGAATTTGGAATATCTATTTTTAAAAATTTCGTTTTTCATATTTGTAAATGTAATACCAATTGGAAACTTGATAATTTTGTACAAAATGCAATAGATAATATAAAAAAACGTGTATCAAAAAAAAAAGTTATCCTAGGTTTTTCTGGAGGAGTAGATTCTTTTGTTACCGCTTATATTATTCATAAAGCTATTGGAAATTCTTTGAATTGTATTTTTGTAGATACAGGATTTCTTTTAGAAAAAGAAAAAGAAAAAGTATCTTTTTTATGTAAAAAAATGAATTTTTCTATTCGAATTATAGATGCTAAAAATCATTTTTTATCTAAATTAGATGGCATTATTGATCCTGAAATAAAAAGAAAAATTATAGGTAAAGAATTTATTTCAATCTTTCAAAAAGAATCAGAAAAAATTAAAGATGTTGAATTTTTAGCACAAGGAACTATTTATTCAGATGTTATTGAATCTTCCATTTTTTCAAAAAAAAATAGATTAAGGGAATCTATAAAATCTCATCATAATGTAGGAGGATTACCTAAAAAATTAATGAAATTGAAACTCATTGAACCATTAAAAGAATTATTTAAAGATGAAGTTAGAGAGATAGGAAAAAAATTAGGACTTCCAAAAGAAATTTTATATCGTCATCCATTTCCTGGACCCGGATTAAGTATTCGCATTATTGGAGAAGTAAATGAAAAAAAAATTTTTATTTTAAAAAAAGCAGAAAGTATTCTTTTGCAAGAATTAAAAAATGATAATGTATACAATAATGTAAGTCAAGCTTTTATTATTTTATTACCTGTTAAATCTGTGGGAATTATGGGAGATAAACGAACCTATGAACATGTAGCTGTATTGCGTGTTACTAATACAGAAGATTTTATGACTGCTACTTTTTCACATTTATCTTATGATTTTTTAGAAAAAATTTCAAATAGAATAATTAATGAAGTTGATGGAATTAATAGAATAGTATACGATATAACCTCTAAACCTCCATCTACTATTGAATGGGAATAATTTTTAACTCATCATAGAAACTAAATTGTATATATTTTTTTTTAATTCTGTTCTAGAAGAAATTAAATCTATAAATCCATGATCCATAAGAAACTCTGCAGTTTGAAATCCTTCTGGAAGATCTCTACCAATTGTTTCTTTTATCACTCTAGGTCCAGCAAATCCAATCAAAGCTCCTGGTTCAGCTATATTTATATCTCCAAGTAAAGCGTAAGATGCTGTTACACCACCTGTTGTAGGATCTGTAAGAACAGAGATATAAGGAATTTTAGCATCACGTAATTGAGTTAATCTAGCTATTGTTTTAGACATTTGCATTAATGAAAAAGAAGATTCCATTATTCTCGCTCCTCCAGATTTAGATATTAATATATATGGATATTTTTTCTCTATACAACATTTTATTGCTCTAGATATTTTTTCTCCTACGACGGATCCCATTGATCCTCCTATAAAGGAAAAATCCATACAAGATATTACAACATTGATTCCTTTTATTTTTCCTATTCCTGTTCTAATAGCATCATATAAATTTGTTTTTTTTCTGGCCTCTTTAATTCTATCTGTATATTTTTTATAATCTTCCCATTTTATAGGATCTTTACTCATTATTTTCACATTTTTTTCTAAAAATTTTCCATTATCAAAAAGAATTTCAAAATATTCTTTACTATGAATTCTTACATGATATCCATCTTCTGGACTTACATAAGCATTTTTTTTTAATTCTTCTGTATCTATAATTTTTCCACTGGGTGTTCTGTACCATAATCCTTTTGGTAAATCTTTTCTATCGTCTATAGACGTGAGAATATTCTTTTTTTTTCTCAAAAACCAAGCCATGGTTTTATAAAGTATTAATATTATTCATTAATTCAAAATATTTTTTTAGAATAATTTTAAAAGATTTTTCTCCTTCTCTCAACCAGATTCTAGGATCATAATATTTTTTATTTGGAATATGTTTCCCTTTTGGATTTCCTATTTGTTTTTTTAAATATTCCTTGTTTTTTTTCATATAATCGCGTACACCACAAGTAAAAGCATATTGCAAATCTGTATCTACATTCATTTTAACAACTCCATAACTAATAGCCTTTTGTATTTCTTTTTTAGAAGACCCTGATCCTCCGTGAAAAACTAATGAAATTGGTTTTATTTTTGTATGAAATTTATTTTGTATATATTTTTGTGTTTTTTTCAATATTTCAGGTTTAAGCTCTACATTCCCAGGTTTATATACTCCGTGTACATTTCCAAAAGAAGCTGCTATAATGAAATTATTACTGATTTTTATTAATTTTTCATAGGCATAGGCTACATCTTCTGGTTGAGTGTAAAGTTTATTATTTTCTATATTAGAATGATCTATTCCATCTTCTTCTCCACCAGTTATTCCAAGTTCTATCTCTATGGTCATTTTTCTTTTATTCATTTTTTCAAAATATTTCTCACAAATACTAATATTTTCTTTTAGAGATTCCTGAGAAAGATCTAACATATGTGAGCTGAACAACGTTTTTCCAAAATGCTTATAATATTCTTCATTTGCATCTATTAATCCATCTATCCATGGAAGAAAAGGTTTAGAACAATGATCAGTATGAAGAATTACCGTAGCTTTATAAAATGAGGCTAATTCATGAATATGCATAGCACAAGCTATAGAACCTTTTATTGCTGCTTTTTGTTCGTAATTAACTAATCCTTTTCCAGCATTGAAAATAGCACCTCCATTAGATAATTGAATAATAACAGGAGAATTAACTTCTACAGCTGTTTCCATTATAGCATTCATTGTATTAGATCCAATAACGTTTACAGCGGGTATCGCAAATGCGTTTTCCTTAGCGTATTCGAATATTTCTTCAACAATATTACCAGTAGCGACCCCAAAAGGAAATTTTTTATACATAAAATTTTATTTTAAAGGATGAACAAATGTAAAAAAAAGTATTTTTTATTTGTATTATTTGCTTTAGTTTATAAAAATTAGCATATTTTCAATTGCATAACATAAAATATATGCAAAAATTTTTCGTATTAAATTAGATTTATAAATAAAATTTTTTATGCTCGTTCCAGCTACATTAAAAATATACAACGCTTCAGCCGGTTCAGGAAAGACTTTTTTTTTGGTAAAAAACTACCTTTATATTCTATTAAACAGTCCTTATTCTGATGAATTTAAAAAAATTTTAGCTTTAACTTTTTCTAAAAAAGCTTCTGAAGAAATGAAAAAACGTATACTACAATGTATTAAAGAATTTTCAAATAAAAAAATTAATAAAGAATATTATTCTTTATTTAATTATCTAGCAAAAGATTTAAAATTAACCAAACATCAGCTACATGAACGTTCTAAAAAAATATTATATGCAATTTTACACGATTTTTCTTCTTTTTCTAGAAATACAAGTACTATAGATAAATTAACTTATAATATTATAAAATCTTTTTTTCCAAATAAAAAAATATCCTTAGAAATGGATACCGATAATTTTTTATTGGAAGTAGTAGAAAATATACTGGATAGATTAAAAAAATCAGAAGAATGGTCAAATATTTTGGTTCAATTTTCTTTGGAAAAATTAAAAAAAGGAAAAAATTGGGATATTAGAAAAGAACTTTTTAAGATAGCTCATTTAATGGTATATGAAAAAAATTTTTTTTATATCAAAAAAATTAAGAATTTTTCATTAAAAGATTTCATACGATTAAAAAATACTTTGATAAAAAGAACTGAAAAATTTGAAAAAAAATGTGAAAAACAAGGAGAAAAATTTTTTAAATTTTTAAAAAAAACTTCTATTAAAAAACATTCATTTATTCATTCAGATTTACCAATTTTTTTTCAAAAGCTACAAATAGGTAATATATTTTTGAATCCTTTTAAAAATCGTCTTGAAAAAAATATACAAAAAGGAATATTTTATTCTAAATTTTCAACTTCAGTAAATCAAAAAATATTAATAGAAAAAAATAAAAAAAAAATTCTTTTTTTATATCAAAAAACGAAATTTATATACCAAAAAAACATATCATATTATCTTTTAGATAAACTTTTTTTGAAAAATATTAGCATACTATCAATCATACATGAAATAGAAAAAGAATTTTTTTTTATTAAAAATGAAAAAAAAATTCTTTTAAATGCAGAATTAAACCAAATTCTTTATGATAAAATTATTCAAGAAACATTTCCTAAAATATATGAAAAAATAGGGATACAATATAAACATTATTTTATAGATGAATTTCAAGATATTTCATTTTTACAATGGCAAAATATTAGAGGGTTAGTTGAAAATGCTTTATCAGAAAATGGTTCTGCTATGATAGTAGGAGATCCTAAACAATCTATATACAGATGGAGAGGAGGTGATTCTCAACAACTTATTCATTTAATTTATTCTTATTCTAGTTTTTATAAAAAAAAATTAAAAACTATAGAAACAAATTTTAGAAGTTTTGAAGAAATTGTAAATTTTAATAATTTACTTTATCAATCTATCTCTAAAATTTTTAATTCTACTATTTATAAAGATATATATACAAATTCAAAACAAAAAATATTTAAAAAATATGGAGGATATGTAGAAATAAATTTTATTAACAGTTTAGAAAAAAAAAACTACAAAGAATATATTTATATCAAAATAAAAAATAAAATAAAAAAATTATTAAAACAAAAATATGTATTATCAGATATTGCTATTTTAGTTAGAAATAATGAAGAAGGACATTTTTTATCTGAAAAACTTATTCAAGATGGTATTATTGTAAATACTTCTGTTTCTCTACTCATCAAAAATCATTTAGAAATACAAATCATCATAAATTTTTTTTACATTATTGCTAATCCCCATTCTTACAAAAGAAGAATTATTTTAATTTTATTATTATTGAAAAATAAATTCATTAGTACTAAAAAAAAAGATCATGATTTTATTATGGAAATTGTTTTTTTACCATTAAATTTTTTTTTAAAAAAAATTTTATACAAAAATTCATTCACATTAAATAAATTATATAATAAATCCATATATGATATATCAGAAGATATAATTAATTCTTTTAAATTATTAAATAGAGAAAATACTGCATCTATCTATTCTTTTTTAGACTTTGTTCATAGGTCTATCAATCATGTAGGAAATTCTATTGCAGATTTTTTAGATTACTGGGAATATAAAAAAGAAAAAGAAAGTATGATTATTTCGGATCATACAAATGCTATTCGTATTATGACGATTCATAAATCTAAAGGATTGCAATTTCCTGTAGTGCTTCTTCCTTTCACTGATTGGAATATTATTTCAAAAAATAAAGAAGGAGTATGGATGAATGTCAATCCTAATTTATATAACGGATTAAATGCTATTTATTTAGAAATAGCACCATATTTTAAAAATATTATACATGATAATCACATACGTAGTTTTTATGAAGATTATTTATCAAATATAATATTTGATAATATTAATTTATTATACGTAGCTACCACTCGTTCTATTGAACAATTGATTTTATTTTCAAAACTTGGAAATGAAAAATCTATATCATTTTACATTAAAAATTTTCTATATGAAAAAAAAATGTGGAATGAAAAAAAAAGTAAGTATTTCTTTGGAAAAGAAAAGAAAAATTCTTAATTTATTTTACATGTTTTTCTGCATGATAAGAAGACCGTACCAATGGACCACTTTCTACATATTTAAATCCCATTTCTAATCCTATTTTTTTCAATTCTTTGAATTGTTTTGGAGAAATAAAAAAACGAACAGGATAGTGTTTAAAAGAAGGTTGTAAATATTGACCCATTGTAAAAATATCTACTTTAGCTTTTCTTATATCTTTCATTGTTTTTATAATTTCTTCTTTTGTTTCTCCTAATCCTAACATTATTCCTGTTTTTGTACGAATATTTTTATTTTTTTCTTTTATATATTGCAGAACTGCAAGACTACGATCATATTTAGCTTGAATACGAATTTTTTTTGTTAATCTAGAAACCGTTTCCAAATTATGAGAAATAACTTCTGGTTGTATATTGATTATTTTATCTATTATTTTTTTATTTCCTTTAAAATCAGGTATTAAAGATTCAATTGTAATATATGGATTTAAACATCGTATTTTTTGTATAGTTTGAACCCATATAGAAGATCCCATATCCTTTAAATCATCTCTATTGACAGAAGTTAATACAGCATGTTTTATTTTCAATATTTTTATAGATTCTGCCACTTTTTTTGGTTCTTCCCTATCAATTTCTTCAGGACGTCCTGTTTTTACTCCACAAAATCTACAAGATCTAGTACAAATATTTCCCAATATCATAAAAGTAGCTACTCCTTTTTCCCAACATTCTCCTATATTAGGACAACTGGCACTTTGGCAAATTGTATTCAATTGATGCGAAGAAACTAATTTTTGTAAATTATGATAATTTTTTCCCATTGGTAATTTTACTTTTATCCAACTTGGTTTTTTTTTAATAATATTCATAATTATTTTTTTATTTTATTTATACAATAATATTATAAATAATAAATTTTTTTTAATAAATTTGTTTTTTTACATTGTTTTTTTTATGGAAGTTTTCGTAAAAGATATAGCTGATAAATTAGAAAATTTAGCACCTATAGAATATGCAGATTCCTATGATAATGTTGGATTGATAGTGGGATTTTTACATCAAAAAGTAAAAAATATACTGATTACTTTAGATCTCACTGAAGAGGTTTTTTATGAATCTATAAATAAAAAATGCAATCTTATTGTATCCTTTCATCCTATTATTTATAAATCTATAAAAAATATAACTGGAAAAACATTTTCAGAAAGAATTATCATTTCTGCTTTGAAACATGATATCTCTATTTATGTTATTCACACAAATTTAGACTTAATATGGGAAGGAACTTCTTCTTATATATCTAAAATTTTGAATATAAAAAGAAAAAAAGTTCTTTTACCAAAAAAAGGAACAATAAAAAAAATGATAACTTATGTTCCAATTCATTATGCTAATAAAGTAAGAAATTCTTTATTTGAAGCAGGTGCAGGAAATATTTCTAATTATAGTCATTGTAGTTATAATTTTGATGGATTTGGAAGTTATATGGGAAATAAAAAAACTAAACCTTTTTCTGGAAAAAAAGAAGTTTTTAATATGGAAAAAGAAACTTGCATTAGTGTTCTTTTTCCTTCTTACAAATTAAATATCATAAAAGAAGCTCTTTTTAAGAGTCATCCTTATGAAGAAGTAGCTTACGAAATTTACAATATTGAAAATATAAATCATCGTATAGGAATAGGGTTTATAGGAAATTTATTGGAAAAAATGAATGAATATGATTTTCTTCTTTTATTAAAAGAAAGAATGAATTTTTCTTTCATTCGGCATTCTCCTTTTACAAAAAAAGAAATTAGAAGAGTAACTATGATTCCAGGGTCAGGACGTTTTGGAATAGAGGCTGCTATAAAAGAAAAAGCTGACGTTTTTATATCCTCTGATTTAAAATATCATGATTTTTTTAAATCTGAAAAAAAAATATTAATAGTAGATGTAGGACATTATGAATCTGAAAAATTATCTAAAAATTTACTGAAATCTTTTTTATATAAAAATTTTACCTCTATTTCTATTTATGAATCAAAAATTAATACGAATCCAGTTAAATATTTTTATTAAAATGGGACATAATAAAATACCAAAATATGCTATCACTGTCATAGATAAATTAAGAGTTTTATATAATATTCAATTAATAGATACTCGTATAGATGAAATACGAAAATTTCGTAAAAACATACCTATAGAAGTAAAAAATTTAGAAGAAGAACTATTTCAAATGAAAAAAAAGTTAGAAAATATTAATGAAGAAATTCTTTATTTAAAAGATAATATAGATAAACAAAATAAAAATATTAAATATTCAGATATTTTGATAAAAAAATACGAAAAACAAAAGAATAATGTAAAAAATAATAAAGAATTATATTCTATTGATAAAGAAATTGATTATCAAAAACTAGAGATTCAATTATTTAAAAAAAGAATCAAGGAATTTAATATTAAAATTAATAAAAAAGAAGATATTTTAGAAAAAAAAGAAGATATATTAAAAAATAAAGAAGAACATCTTTTTCACAAAAAAAAAGAATTAAATAAAATTTTATTTGAAAACGATAAAGAGGAAAAAATTCTTTTACAAGAATCCTTATCTTTTTCTAAAAAAGTTGATAATAAATTGTTGAAAACTTATAAAAAAATAAGAAATGGAGTGAAGAATGGAGTAGCAGTTGCTCCAGTACAAAGGGGGGCTCCATTGGGGTCTTATCTAGCAATTACACCTCAAAAATATTCTGAACTTATACAAAGAAATAAACTTTTAATAGATGAACATAGTGGAAGAATATTGATAGATTCTGAATTAGCTGAGGAAGAGAAAAAAAATTTTTTGTTTCTTGTTATAAAAAAAAAAAAATAAGTTGATTATGGTACGAACCTATTCTTCTAGTGAAATTAAAATTAAAATAAAAAATTTTGAATTATTAGAAGTTTCTTCAGGAAAAAAAAATTTTTTGAAAAATTTTTTTTCAGATACAGCAACTGTAATTATGTTCATATGCAATCACTGTCCGTATGTAAAACACATTAATGCAGAATTAGTTCGTTTAGCTAACGATTTTTTATCAAAAGGTATTTCTTTTTTAGCTATAAATTCTAATGACGCAAAAAAGTATCCAGAGGATTCTCCGAAAAATATGAAAAAAGTATATCATAAGTTCAATTTTCCTTTCCCTTATTTTTTTGATGAAACACAAGAAGTAGCAAAATATTATAGAGCAAAATGTACTCCTGAATTTTTTATTTTTTCCGGAAAAGGAAATTTATGTTATCATGGGCAACTAGATGATTCTAGGCCTGGAAATAAAATTCCAGTAACAGGAAATGATGTAAGAAATGTATTGAAAAATATTTTGAAAAAAATAAAAATACAACATACGATAGTAAAACCAAGCTACGGATGTAATATCAAATGGAAAGATTTTTATGATAACTAGGAATTATATTTAAAAAATATTCAATGGATTCATATAAACTTTTTTCTAATATCCCTCCTGCTGCATTTTTGTGTCCTCCTCCTCCAAAATGCTTTCTTGCAAACATATTTACATCAAAATCACCTTTTGAACGAAAAGAAATTTTAATTGGATATTTTTTTTTTTCTTCAAAAAAGAAAACGGATAAAACAATATTTTTTATTCCTAATCCATAGTTAATAATTCCTTCTGTATCTCCTTTTTTGTAGGAATATAATTTTGTATCTGAAGCATTTATGCTTGTATAAGCTGTACGGTATTTTTTTATTACTTTTAATTTTTTTAATGCTTGAGATAATAATTTTAATCTATATTCATTGTATGAATATTGTAAATGATCATAAATATTCTCTATATCAATTCCTTTTTCTATTAATTTACCGGCAATAAAATGAGTTTCCGAAGTAACGGAAGGAAAACGAAAAAAACCTGTATCAGTCATCAACCCAACATATAAACATGTAGCTATTTCTTTATCTATTTTAGATAAATTATTCATATCAGATATAAATCTAAAAACCAAAATACTAGTAGCTGCTACTGTTGAATCTGAAAACATAAAATCAAAAAAAAATGGAAAAGGATGATGATCTATTAATATTTTTTTAGCTTTTGAATATAAAAAAAATTCTTTTATATTTTTTATCCTTGATAAATTATTGAAATCTATAAAAAAAACATAATCAGAATTTACAATTTTTTTCTTTATTAAAGATTTAGTTTTTTCTGAAAAAACAAGAATATCCTTAATACCTGGAAGCCATTGAAAATATTCAGAATATTCTGTTGGAGATATTAAATAAACATCATGTTTTAGTTTTCTAAAATAAAATAAAAGAGCTAAAGAAGATCCTAAAGCATCTCCATCTGGATTATTATGTGGTAATAATACTATTTTTTTTTTCTTTATTCCACTAATACTAGAAAATAACATATATATTTTATTTTTTTTTCAATCCTAATTCTTCTCCTTTTTTTAACATAAGAAAATAAGCAGAATGAAATTCATTGGATATTTTTCCTTCTAAAATAGAATCCTTAATAAAATTTTTTATAATTCCTATTTTTTTACATGGTTCAATATGAAAAGTATTCATGATATCATTTCCTGATATAGGGGATTTCCATTTTATAATATTATCTCTTTCTTCTAATTTTTTTATTCTTTCCATAAGAATATAAATATTTCTTTTATACTGATTTTTTTTTTTACATTATTAGTAGTAATATCTGCTATACTTAATTTCATTAAGTCTTCTATATCTTCCCCCATATCAAATAATAATCTACGTATAGCAGAATCTCTAGTGCTATTTCCTATTAACGCAATAGGTCTATAACTGTGTTGAATCATTTTTTTTACATATTTCATAGTAATTCCTTTTGGAAGTTTTAAACGTTTAAATATATTCTCTACCATTTTATAACCTACAAATTCATGAGAATGAAAAGACCAACCAATTTTTGGTAAAAATTTTTTTGTATAGGCTTTTCCTATATCGTGAAGTAACGCGGCCCATCTTAACCAAAGAGAATTATTTTTTTCTTTACTGATATTATCTACTACTTGCAAAGTATGGTAAAAATTATCCTTGTGTTTATATCCATTTTTTTCTTCTATTCCTTTTAAACAAATTAATTCCGGTAATATAATTGATAATAATCCAGATTTACATAATAACAACAATCCTATAGAAGGTTTTTTAGATAATAGAATTTTATTGAACTCTTCTATAATTCTTTCTGTAGAAACAATATTTATTCTATTTTTATTTTTTTGAATAGATTTGAATGAATATTCTTCAATAATAAATTTTAGTTGAGTAGCAAATCGTATAGCTCGCATCATTCGTAGTGGATCATCTGAATAAGTAATATCTGAATTTAATGGAGTTCTTAATATTTTTTTTTTCAAATCTTCCAATCCTCCAAATGGATCTATCAATTTTCCATAATCATTACGGTTTAAACTAATAGCTAAAGTATTTATTGTAAAATCTCTTCTATTTTGATCATCTTGTAATGAACCAAATTCTATAAAAGGATTTCTACTAGAAAAATGATACGATTCTTTTCTGGAACCCACAAATTCTATTTTTTGATTATCATATTCTAACATAGCAGTTCCAAAACGTTTAAATATCTTTATTTTCGTATAAGTTTTTACGTATTTAGAAACTTCTTTAGCTAATTTTTCACCCTCTCCTATAGTCAAAATATCTAAGTCTTTTGGTTTTATATTTCCTAATAAAAAATCTCTAACATAACCTCCTACGACATAGCTATCCTGTTTTATTTTTTGAGCAGAAAGGCTAATTATATGAAATATTTTTTGATGAAGAGCAGATGATAAATTCATGTAATTATATACGTAATATTTTTATTTTATTTGAAACAATTTTTATAATAGAAGAACTACTATAATGAGCTTTTTCTTTTCTTCTAAAATCCACAACATAATCTATTTTTTTTAAAATAGAAGGACTTATTTCAGAAAAAGATTTAGGAGTGGACCCACCGGACAAATTAGCAGAAGTAGAAATAATAGGTCTATCCAAATTTTTAATCAAACAAGTACAAAATATATCATTCGTTAAACGAATGGCTAAAGTATTATCTTTGCTAAATAAATGAGATGCTATTTTATAAACATTATCGTATACTATAGTAATGGGTTTTTTTTTATTTACAATATTATCAAATATAATTTTTTTAGTAAAATCAGAAATTTTTCCTACTAATTGATGTAACCGATCTATACTTTCTACTAAAAGAATCATAGATTTAGAAATATTTCTATTCTTTATTCTATATATTTTTTTTATCGCCTGTATATTTAACGCGTCACAACCTATTCCCCACACAGTATCTGTAGGATATAATAAACTTTTTCCTTTTTTTAAAATATTTACACTTTTTTCTATTTCTTCGTTAAAAGACATTTAAATTCCTAAATTATGAGTTCTCAATGCTTCATTTAAAGAAGTTTTTTTATCTGTGCTTTCTTTTCTTTTTCCTATAATCATAGCACATGGAACATAGTATGTTCCTGAAGGAAATTTTTTTGGGTAAGATCCTGGGATTACTACAGAATATTTAGGAACAAATTTATTCATCTCAATCGGCTTATCTTTAGTTACATCAAAAATTTTAGTAGAAGATGTTAAAACAACATTTGCTCCTAATACAGCTCCTTTTTCTATAATAACTCCTTCAACTAAAATACATCTAGATCCAATAAAAACATCATCTTCAATAACTACAGGATTAGCTTGCAAAGGCTCTAAAACACCTCCTATTCCAACACCACCACTTATATGTACACGCTTACCAATTTGTGCACAACTACCCACTGTAGCCCATGTATCAACCATCGTTTTTTCTCCTATATATGCACCAATATTTACGTAAGAAGGCATAAGAATTACTCCAGGTGATATATATGAACCATAACGCGCTATTGCATGAGGAACTACACGAATTCCCTTTTCTTTGAATTTATTTTTTATAGGTATTTTATCATAGTATTCAAATGGGCCCAATTCTATTTTATTCATTTTTTTTACATAAAAAAACATTAAAATAGCTTTTTTTACCCATTCATTTACTACCCACTTTTTATTTAATAAATAAGAGACTCTTAGTAATCCTTTTTCTAAATGATCGATAACCTTAATAACTATATTTTTTATATTTTTATTATCCCATCCCTTTTTTTCATTCCAAGCTTTTTCTATTTCTAATTTTAGTTTGTTCATTTTTATAAAAAAAATTAATAAAAAACAAAAGTAAATAAAATAATATAACAAGTATATATTTGTTATAATAATGTCAAAAATATTGGGAATAGATTATGGAAAAGTGATTACAGGTTTATCTATAACAGATGCAAAGCAGATATTCGCATTTGGATTAGATGCTGTTCTTACTAAAAAATTAATGAATTTTTTAGAATTGTTTTTATCTCATGAACATATAAAAACAATAGTCATTGGATTACCAAAAAAATTAAATAATAAAAAAGAGGTTTTAATAGAAACAGAGATTCAGAAATTTATAAATATATTTCGCATAAAATATCCTAAAATTATTATAGAAAGATTAGACGAACGTTTTACATCTAAAATGGCTTTTCATACAATGATACAATTAGGGTTAAAAAAAAAAAAAAGAAGAAAAAAAATCATTTTAAACAAAATTAGTGCTACAATCATTTTACAGTCTTATCTTATAAAAAAAGAAAAAAAAATTAATTAATGATATTACCTATAGTTCTTTATGGAAATCCTATTTTAAGAAAAAAATGTTTAGATATAAATTTTTCTTATAGAAAAGAAAAAACAAATAAATTGATAAAAGATATGTTTGAAACAATACACAAAGTAAAAGGAATAGGATTGGCTGCTCCTCAAATTGGAAAAAATATACGACTTTTTATAGTTGAAACTCCTTATTTAAACGGAAAAGATATTATAAGTAATTATAAAGAAGTTTTTATTAATGCTAAAATGTTAAAAATTTATGGAAAAGAGTATTCCTTAAATGAAGGATGCCTTAGCATTCCTGGAGTGATGGGATATGTAAAAAGAAAATCTCATGTATTGATTGAATATTATGATCATCATTTTAAAAAACAAAAAAAAATATTGAATGGGATATGTGCAAGAGTTGTTCTACATGAATATGATCATATTGAAGGAAAACTTTTTATAGATTATTTTTCTTACATAAAAAAAAATGATATAAAAAAATTGATAAGTTTATCAGAAAGTAATTACTTATGAATAAACATCATCCACTATTTTTTTAAAAGCATTAGGCTCATTCATAGAAATATCTGAAAGAATTTTCCTATTTATTTGAATTTTTTTATCGTATAACTTTTTAATAAATTTAGAGTATGATTTTCCATACTTACGTATTCCAGCATTAATACGTTTAATCCAAAGAGATCTAAAATTTCTTTTCTTTTTTTTTCTTCCTGAGAATGCATAAAAAAAAGATTTATCTACAGCATTTTTGGCTACTGTATAAACTTTACTCCTTGATCCATAAAAACCTTTTGCTAATTTTAGTATTTTTTTTCGTCTTCGTCTAGAAGAAACTGCATTAGTAGATCTTGGCATAATTTTTTATATTTGCTTTTTAATATTTTTTTGATTTGATTTATGGAGTATAGTTAGTTTGGAAAGATTCCGTTTTCTTTTTTTTGATTTTTTAGTTAAAAGATGATTTTTAAACGCATGTTTTTTTTTTATATAGCCATTAGCTGTTTTTTTAAATCTTTTTTTTGATCCTGATTTTGTTTTTAATTTTGGCATGATATGGTTAAAACTTTTTTGGGGCTAATATCATATACATTCTTTTACCTTCCATTACTGGCATTTGTTCTACTTTTCCATATTCCTCTATTTCTTCTGCAAATTTTAACAATTTTATTTTACCTTGATCCTTGTACACAATAGAACGACCTTTAAAAAAAACAAATACTTTTACTTTGTCTCCACGCATTAAAAATTTTTCAGCACTTTTTATCTTAACTTTTCCATCATGATCCCCTATTTGTGGACCAAATCGTATTTCTTTAGTACTTACTTTAACTTGTTTTGCTTTAAATTGTTTTTTTCTTTTTTTTTGTTCGTATAAAAATTTTTTATAATCCAATATTTTACATACTGGAGGTTTAAGTTTAGGATTAATTTCAACTAAATCTAGTTCTCTTTCTCTAGAAAATTTTAAAGCTTCTTGTATAGAGTATACTCCATTTTCTATAGAAGAATCCCCAACTAAACGAACTGTATGTGAATCAATACTTTCATTAATACGATGTTCTTCTTTTTTTTGTGGGAATGGACGGAAAATTCTCTTTTTTTTATTTCCTCTTGAAAATTTTTTTTTTATAATAATTTTATAATTTAATTTTTTAAATTTGTTTCATGAAAAATAGTTTCTATTCCATTAGAAATAGAAAACATTCCTACATGCCCTAATCCATGACGTCGTAATGAAATCATTTCATTTTTTTCCTCTTTTTCTCCCAAAATAATCATATAAGGAATTTTACTATCTTCAGAATCTCTAATTTTTTTATTAATTTTCTCATTTCTTACATCAAGAAAGACACGAATATCATAATTAAGCATTAAATTTAAAATTTTTTTTGCATAAATTATATATTTTTCACTTATAGGAAGTATAACTGCTTGATTAGGAGACAACCATAATGGAATATTTCCTTTTGTATGTTCTATCATAATGGCTATAAGACGTTCCAATGAACCAAAAGGGGCTCTATGTATCATGACTGGACGACGTTTTTCATTGTTTTTTCCTTTATAATATAAATCGAATCTTTCTGGTAGATTATAATCTACTTGAATTGTTCCAAGTTGCCAATTTCTTCCTAAGGAATCTTTAATAAGAAAATCTAATTTTGGACCATAAAAAGAAGCTTCTCCATAATTAATAGACGCTTTTATTTTTTCTTCTTTTACTGCTTTTAGTATAGCTTTTTCTGCTTTTTCCCAATTTATTTTTGATCCTAGATAGTCATCTATTTTATTTGGATCTCTAAAAGAGATTCTAATTGTATATTTTAAGAAACCTAAACTACGAAAAACATAAAAAACTAAATTAATTACTTTTTTAAATTCTTCTAATAATTGATCATAAGTACAAAAAATATGTGCATCATCTTGAGTAAAACATCTAACCCTAGTCAACCCATGAAGTTCACCACTTTGTTCATAACGATATACTGTTCCAAATTCTGCAAAACGTTTAGGAAGATCACGATAAGACCATTCCTGAGAACGATAAACCTCACAATGATGAGGACAATTCATAGGTTTTAATAAAAATTCTTCTTCTTTACGAGTAGTATGAATAGGTTTAAAATTATCTTTTCCATATTTACTCCAATGACCACTTCTAACATATAATTTTTTATGACCAATGTGTGGCGTAACAACCATTTCATATCCTGATTTTTTTTGAACATCAGTCAAAAAATCTTCTAAATTTTTTCTTAATATTGTTCCTCTAGGTAACCATAAAGGTAATCCACTCCCTACTCTATCAGAAAAAATAAAAAATTTTAATTTTTTACCTATTAGTCTATGATCTGTATTCGTATTTTTGTTTACTGATTTATATTCATCTTTATTATCTTTATTTTTATTTTCCATGAAAGAAAAGTTACAAGTTTTTTGACAAAAATAAATATAATGTTGCAGCTATTACACTTCCTACAATAGGACCTAATACAGGAATGAAAGCATAATCCCAGTTACTTTTTCCTTTTCCATAAATTGGAATGATTGAATGTATAATTCTTGGACCTAGATCACGAGTAGGATTAATGGCAGGACCAGTGGTACCTCCTAAAGATAAAACAATTCCTAACACGACTAAAGCAGTAGGAAATGCTTCTAATGATCCCAAACCTATAGTATATTTTTTTCCTAAAAAAAGGGTTCCTTCTGTTGTTAAATAGAAAGAAATAAATATGAAAAAAAAGGTAGCCAATACTTCATTTAAAAAATTCAAAAATAAATTTTTTATAGAAGGAATAGTTACAAAAACAGATAGTTTATCTTCTTTTTTTTCCGTTTTCAAAAAATGATCTTTGTAATAAATCCATACTAATAAAGATCCTAACATCGCTCCAATCAATTGAGAAAAAATGTATAAGGGGACCATTTCCCAATTTAATTTTCCAATTATGGCAAAACTTATTGTTACACAAGGATTCAAGTGAGCTCCACTATAAGGAGCAGAAACGATTATTCCCATAAAAACAGCAAAAGCCCATCCCATAGCAATCGTAAGCCATTCTCCATTTTTACTGTTATTATTACCCTTTGTTTTGGACAAAATAACGTTTGCTACCACTCCATTTCCTAAAAATACAAAAATCATGGTTCCTATGATTTCTGCGAATATTTTTTCCATTTTATTTTTTTTATTGACTAGACCATTTATTTTTTTTATTGACTAGACCATTTATTTTTTTTATTGACTAGACCATGAACGAGTTGTTTTAATTGCTTTTTCCCAACCTTGAATTCTTTCTAAACGACTAGACATCCCTTTTGGCTCAAAGACTTGTTCTAATTGCCACTTATCTTGAAGATCTTCAATACTTGTCCAATAATTAACTGCTAATCCAGCTAAATAAGCCGCTCCAGCCGCTGTTAGTTCAGAAATTTTGGATTTAACTACTTTTACATTTAAAATATCAGATTGAAATTGCATTAACAATTTATTTACAGTAGCGCCTCCATCTACACGAAGTTCTTTTATGGAAATACCAGAATCCGCTTCCATAGCTTTTAGAACATCCATATTTTGAAAGGCAATGCTCTCTAACGCCGCTCTAACAAAATGAGCGGAAGATGTTCCTCTTGTAATTCCAACAATAGTTCCTCTAGCTTTTTGATCCCAATAAGGAGCTCCTAATCCGGAAAAAGCTGGTACCATATATAGACCTTCTGTATTTTCCACTGAAGAAGCTAGTGTTTCTGCTTCATTTGAAGATAAAAGAAGACCCAATCCATCTCTTAGCCATTGTACTACAGCCCCTGCAATAAAAACACTACCTTCCAATGCATATTGAACTTGATTTTTTATCTTCCAAGCAACAGTAGTTATTAAATTGTTTTGAGAAAAAACAGGATATTTTCCAACATTCATTAACATAAAACAACCTGTACCATAAGTATTTTTAACCATTCCAATTTTAGTGCACATTTGACCAAAAAGAGCTGCTTGTTGATCTCCAGCAATACCAGATATTGGTATTTTATGGAAAAGAATATGTCCTGTTGTATAACCAAAAATTTCACTAGATGATTTTACTTCTGGAAGCATTGTTATTGGAATATCAAATAAATCAATCAACTCTTTATCCCAACTAAGGGTATGAATATTAAAAAGCATAGTACGAGAAGCATTTGTAACATCTGTAACATGAATTTTTTTACCGGTTAAATTCCATATTAACCATGAATCTATAGTCCCAAATGCTAAAGATCCAGAATAAGCTTTTTTTCTAGCTCCTGGAATATTATCCAATATCCATTTAATTTTGGTAGCAGAAAAATAAGGATCAATAATTAACCCAGTTTTTTTTCTAATTATTTCAGTTAATCCTTCTTTTTTTATTTGATCACAATATTTAGATGTCCGTCTATCTTGCCAAACTATTGCATTAAAAATAGGTTCTCCCGTTTTTTTATCCCATACTACCGTAGTTTCTCTTTGATTGGTAATTCCTATTGAAACAATATTCTCTCCTTCTAGATTCGCTTTTAAAATTGCTTCTAAAGCAACTGAAGCTTGCGTAGACCATATTTCTTCTGCATTATGTTCCACCCATCCAGGATAAGGGTAAATTTGTGTGAATTCTCTTTGAGCCACTGAAATGATATTTCCAATTTTATCAAAAATAATAGCTCTAGAACTAGTAGTTCCTTGATCTAATGATAACACATATTTTTTCATATTCATAAGATATTACAACGTTTATCTATATCAACCTCCTGGATAATAATATCGCATAGCTAACTCTTTAAAAGCAGATATTTGTGATTTTTCCCATTTCTCATCTCTAGAAAGTTCTTTAGCCATTAATGCTGCTATTTTTGGTGCTATACATATTGCTTTTCTAGCATTTAAAAATAATAAACGTAATCTTCTTGCTAAAACGTCTTCAATTGTTCTAGCCATTTCATAACGAACCATCCATATTACTTCTTCTTCAGAATAATAAGAAGTTTCTTTAGCAATCAAAGGAATACCTAATAAGGGATTTTTATCAATTAATTTTTTTATATGATATTCATTTTTTACATATTTTTTACAATGAAAATTGTAATTTTTATCTGAAATATTATATCCATAAATTCTAAGATTTTTTGTTTTAGAAGGTATTTTATTTAATTTTCCTATTTCTATAGCTTTATTAACAGCATCTTCAGCCATTTTTCTATATGTAGTCCATTTTCCCCCTATAATACTTATTAATCCAGAAGAACTAATCATAAGTTTATGGTATCTAGAAATATCTTTAGTTTTAGTAGTAGTAGAATTATGAGATAAAAAAAGAGGACGCAATCCAGAAAAAGCACTTAATATATCTCTTTTCTTTGGATTGAAAATAAAATATTTATTAAAAGTTTGTAAAATAAAATCTATTTCTTCCTCTAAAGGGGTCGGTTCAAGAACACTTTTTTCTAAAAAAGTATCCGTAGTTCCTACTAAAACATGATTATACCATGGGATACAAAATAGAATTCTTCCATCCGAAGTTTTTGGAATTACTATGGCATTTTTACTGCTAAAAAAGGATTTATTTAATACAATATGTGAACCTTGGCTAGGTTTTATCAATATGGGAGATGCTTCTTCATCCATTTTAAAAATGGAATCAGAAAAAACTCCAGTCGCATTGATAACAATTTTTGAAAAAATAGAATATTTTTTTTTAGTTTCAATATCATAACCTACAACTCCAGATATTCTATTACCAACTTTTTTTATAAAACTTTTAACTTGAAAATAGTTTAATAAAACTCCACCTTGTTGAACACAAGTTTGAGCTAAATTTATAGCCAAACGAGCATCATCAAATTGACCGTCATAGTATAAAATACCTCCTTTTAATTTATTAGTATTAATTTCAGGAAATTGTTTAATTATTTCATTTTTAGATAAAAATTCTGTTTTTCCAAAACTAAATGAACCAGATAGCCATTCATATAATTTTAATCCAGTCCAATACAAAAACGCCATTTTCCAACTAAAAATAGGAATAATAAATTTTTGTTTTTTTACTAAATGAGGAGCATTTTTAAACAAAAAACCTCTTTCTTGTAAAGCTTCATAAACTAATTTAATATTTCCTTGAGCCAAATATCTTATTCCTCCGTGAACTAATTTTGTACTTCTGCTAGAAGTCCCTTTTGAAAAATCAGATTGTTCTAAAAGAAGAGTTTTATATCCTCTAGAAGCCGAATCTAAAGCAATTCCTAATCCTGTAGCTCCTCCTCCAATAATGATAATATCCCAAATACTTACATCCTCTAAACTTTTCAAAAAGCTATCTCTATTTAAATAATCTTTCATCATGTTACACTCATATAAAATTACAAACGTAATATTCCTTATATATTGAAAATATTTAAAAGCAAAATTAAAAATATTTTCAATAAAAGTTAAAATTATACACTATTTTACTTATTCATCATTTTAGATATAAAATCTTTTATAATTTTTTTCCCTGAATGAGTCGCATTCATTTTTTTCATAATTTTATTGATATCATCAAATTGTTTTAAAAAAATATCTATATGATTCAATGTAATTCCAGAACCTTTGGATATCCTTTTCTTTCTTTTTATATCAGAAAGTATTTTTGGATTATTTCTTTCTTCAGGAGTCATAGAATGAATAATAGACTCCATTTTTTTTAAAGAATCTTTTTGATTAACAGAATAAAAAGATTCTTTAATTCCAGGAATCATGGAAATAATATTTTTTATATTTCCTATTTTTTGAATTTGTTTAATTTGCTCTAAAAAATCATTAAAATTAAAACGATTTTTTGAAATTTTATGATATATTTTTTTGGTTTTTTTTTCGTCAAATTTTTCTTGTATTTTTTCTACCAAAGAAACTATATCTCCCATTCCTAATATTCGATTAGCTATTCTATCTGGATGAAAAACCTCCATGTCTTCTATTTTTTCTCCATTACTAATAAATTTAATAGGTTTTTCCACTACACTAGATATAGTTATAGCAGCTCCTCCTCTGCTATCTCCATCTAATTTTGTCATTACAATTCCATCAAAATTCAATATCTTTGAAAAAGATTTAGCAGTATTTATAGCATCTTGTCCTGTCATTGCATCTACAACAAATAAAGTTTCATCTGGATGTATATGGGTATAAATTTTTTTAATTTCTTCCATCATCATTTCATCAATAGCTAATCTTCCAGCTGTATCAACAATAATCACATTTTTATTTTTTTTATTAGCATAAAGAATAGATTTATCTAATATTTCTATAATATTTTTACTTTCTTTCAAATAAAAAACTGGAATATTTACTTTTTCTGCAATAAATTTTAGTTGATCTATAGCTGCAGGACGATGAATATCAGCAGCAACTAATAAAGGATCTTTATTTTTTTTTTTTAAAAAAAAAGCAAGTTTAGAAGAAAAAGAAGTTTTTCCACTTCCCTGCAATCCAAAAATAAGAATTATGGAAGGATTTTTAGAAATATTTATTTCTATATTTTTTTTACCCATGAGAGTAACTAATTCATCATATACTATTTTTATGATTAGTTGTTTTGGGTTTAAAGAACTAAGTACTTTTTTCCCAATAGATTTTTCTTTTACTCTATGAATAAATTTTCTAGCTATTTTATAATTAACATCTGCATCAATAAGAGCTCTGCTAATTTCTTTCAGAGAAGATGCAATATTAATTTCTGTAATTTTATTGTGCCCTTTTAAAATATGAAGAGCTTTATAGAATTTATTTTGTAAATGTTCAAACATAATAAGTGTACATTTTTTTTACATACGATCTAGCATTTTTATGCCTAATAAATTCATTCCAGATTTTAAAACATTTCCTGTAACATGAATAATATTCATGCGAATATTAGTATAAATAACATTTAAAGGATCTATTAATTTTTTATTTTGATAGAGATGATTAAAAGTTTTAGATACTTCATAAACATAATTTGCAACTAAAGAAGGATTTAAATTTAAAGCTGATTTTTTTAATATAAATGGATAAATTTGAAGAATTTTAATCATATTTTTTTCATATATATCAAATTGTATATTTGACCAACAAGAATTTAGCAATGAACACAAATTAAAAAAATTTCGTTCCAAAGAACGAATTCTGGAATAAGTATATTGAATATATGTTCCTGTTTTTCCCTTAAAATCTATAGATTTTTCTGGATAAAAAATGATTTTTTTCCTTGGATCTATTTTAAGAAAATGATATTTTAAAGCTCCTACTCCTATAATTTCAGAAGATTTATCTTGTTTTTTATTATATTTTTTTAAAAATTTTGTTTTAGCAACAGAAAACATTTCTAAAATAAGGCTATCTGCATCTATGACATTTCCTTCTCTAGATTTCATTATTCCACTTGGCAAATATACCATTTCATAAGATAAATGGGATAATTTATTTACCCATAAAAATCCTAAATGTTTTAATATACTAAAAAGAACTTGAAAATGATAATCTTGTTCTTTTCCTACAATATAGATTAACCGATCTATTTTATATTTTCTAAAACGTTCTACCGCAGTTCCAATATCCTGTGTTATGTATACGGAAGTTTGATCAGATCTTAATAAAAGTTTTTCTTCAAAACCTTCTTTAATTAAATCAATCCAAATTGATCCATCTTTTTTTTGAAAAAAAATTCCTTTTTTTAGACCTTCTTTTACAATTTTTTTTCCAATTCTATAAACATTACTTTCATACTCTACTTTATCAAAAGTGATTCCCAATTTTTTATAAGTTTCTTCAAATCCATTATAAACCCATTGATTCATTTCTTTCCAAATTTTTCTAGTTATGGGATCTCCACATTCCCATTTTTTTAATAATTCTCTAGCTTGATTCAAAATTGAATTTTTATTTTTTTTGGATAAGTTTTTAACTTCTTCATTATAAATTTTATCAAACAAACTATAATATTTTCCAACAAAATGATCTCCTTTCATTTTAACAAAATCAGGAGTTTCCCCTTTTCCAAATTTTTTCCAAGCTATCATAGATTTGCATATATGTATTCCTCTATCATTAATTATTTGAATTTTTATAATTTTATGTCCAACCATTTTTAATATTTCAGCAATAGAGGCCCCAATAAGACTATTCCTTACATGTCCCAAGTGAAGAGGTTTATTTGTATTAGGAGAAGAATATTCTATCATAATTCTTTTAGAAGAAAATTTAAAATTATAAAAATTTGTATTTAACATTCTTTTAAGAAGATGAATATAATAGCTTTCTTTAAAAAGAAAATTTAAAAAACCTTCAATAATAGAAAATTGAATTAATCCTTTTAATTGATTTTGTACATAATTTCCTATATTTTTTCCTATTTCTTCTACGTTTTTTTTTAATTTTTTAGATAAAGGAAATAAAATTAAAGTAATATCTCCTGTATATTCTTTTTTTGTATATTTAAAATCCAATTCAGGACAAGGTTCTAGATTATATAAAACAGATATTGATTTTTTTGTTATTTCCTCTATAGATTGAAAATGATCATTCATAGAAGATTTTTTAAAAGTATCTTTTTAATTGTACTCTCCATCCAAAAGGATCTTTTGATAAATTATGTTGTATATTTAATAAACTTTTCTTCAAATGAATAGATATCCTTTGTTCTTCCGGGATATTTGGTAAATAAAAATTATTTTTTTTATAACTAATTATTTCAAAATAATTTATAACGGCAGCTGTACCACAACCAAATGCTTCTTTCAATTCCCCTGTTTCTAACCCTTCTATTATTTCTGAAACACTTAAATTTCGTTCTTCTACAGAAAATCCTTCGTTTTTAGCTAAAGAAAAAATACTTTTACAAGTTATTCCACTTAATATATTATCATTAGCTTTTGGAGTTACAAGTTTATTTTTTAACCAAAAAAAAACATTCATTGTCCCTGATTCTTCTATTATTGTATGAGTGGATGAATCAGTCCATAATATTTGATCATATCCTTCTTCATTTGCTAATCTAGTAGGATAAAAAGAAGAAGCATAATTTCCAGCCGCTTTAGTAAATCCAACTCCTCCTGACGCAGAACGACTATATTTTTCTTCTATTTTAATTTTTAAAGGATGTTTATAATAGGCATCATCTGCAGGAGTTGATATAATTATAAACATATAATCTTTAGAAGGTTTTGCCGATAAAATACCATTAGTAGCAATTAAAAAAGGACGAATATATAAAGATTGTCCATAATTTTTTGGTACCCAGTTCCTATCTATATCTATTAATTTATTCAATCCATTCATAAAAATATTTTCTGGTATAGTGGGCATTTCTAAACGCTTAGCAGATCTATTTATTCTTTTTAAATTTTCTTTTGGACGAAATAAGAAAACTTCCTCGTTTTTATCTTTATAAGCTTTCATTCCTTCAAAAACAGCTTGTCCATAATGAAAAACAGGAGATATAGGAGAAAACATTATATTTCCAAAAGGTTTAATGATAGAATTTTTCCATGTTTTATTTATATATTCAGAACAAAACATATGATCTGCACATTGTTTTCCAAAGGAAATATTGTTAAAATCCATTTTTTTAATCCTAGATTGTAAGGTTTTTTCTATTCTCATAAAGTTAAAAAAATTAGTAAAAACAAAAATAAATAATTATTAATAAAACACTAATTTTCTAATTATCATGCATTATTTTTAATACTTTTTCCACAATATTTTCAATAGAAGGTTTTGAAAAATAATCTCCATCAGATCCATAAGGAGGACGATGTTCTTTAGACGTAATAGTAACAGGGGGACTATCTAAATAATAATATCCATTTTGTTCTTCTAATATTTTTTGTAAAATATAAGCAGATGCACCACCTGGTACATCTTCATCTATAATTAATAGTCTATTGGTTTTTTGTAAACTTTTAACTATGTCTTTTTGTAAATCAAAAGGTAATAAAGATTGAATATCAATTATTTCAGAATCTATATTAATTTTGTACAATTCTTCTGCTGCTTTATTTACAATTCTCCATGTAGAACCATAAGTAACCATGGTAATATCTTTTCCTTTTCTCGTTCTTTCCACTATTCCAATAGGTGTTCTGAAAAAACCTAAATTTTTTGGTAGTTTTTCTTTTATTCTATATCCATTAAGGCACTCAATAACCAAAGCAGGATCATCTCCAGATAACAAAGTATTATAAAATCCAGCAGCTTTTACCATATTTCTTGGAACAAGCACTAAAACTCCTCTTAAATAATTAATAATTCCACCCATAGGAGAACCAGAATGCCATATTCCTTCTAAACGATGGCCTCTAGTTCTAATAATAACAGGAGCTTTTTGTCCTCCTTTTGTTCTATATTGTAAACAAGCAAGATCATCACTCATGATTTGTAAAGCATATAGAATATAATCTATATATTGAATTTCAACTATAGGACGAAGTCCACGCATAGCAAGACCTATTCCTTGTCCTAAAATAGTAGATTCACGTATACCAGTATCAAAAATTCTTATTTTTCCATATTTTTTTTGTAATCCTTCTAAACCTTGATTAACATCTCCTATTTTCCCAACATCTTCTCCAAATATTAAAAGATCAGGATATAATTCTAACAATTTATCAAAATTATCTCTTAATACAATTCGTCCATCTACTTTAAAATTATTATTGTATATAGGAAAAACTTCTGTTATTTTTATAGATGCTTTTTCAGAAATACTATATAAATGTGAAGAATAATTTTCTTGTTCTTTATTATATTTTTTTTTTATCCATTCTATAAGACAATACTTTGAATCTGATTCTATTTCATATAGTAGGTATAAAACTTTTCGTACAATACAAAATATTGATTTTTTTGCAGTTAAATTTTGATTAATATTATGCAATTTTTTAATATATTTTTTTACATATTTATTAATCCATTTTTTATTTGAATGATAAAAAGTTTTTTGCATTTTTTTTAAAATACTAATAGCTTCATTTTTTATTTTAAAAATAGGTTTTTGAAATGCTTCCCAAGCTTTTATTTGTTCATTTTTAACATATTCTTTAGCTTCTAAATCTATTTTATCTAAATAATAAACATTTGCTATTTTCTGAATTTTTTTTTTATTTGTATTGAATTTAAAATTCAAAATCCAATCTCTAAATTTATTTATTCCATCATTATTCATTTCCCATTTTAAACGTTTTTTTGATTTATATCTTTCATGTGAAGAGGAAGTAGAATGTCCTTGTGGTTGAGTTAAATTAGTAACATGTATTATAACTGGTACATGTTCATAACGAGCTATTTTATCTGCTTTTACATATGTCTTGTTGAGATCCATGTAATTGGATCCATTAACTCTAATAATTTCTATTCCTTTTTCTTTTTTATTTCTGTGAAATCCATATAAAATATCACTAATATTTTTTTTAGAAAATTGGTATTTATTAGGAACAGATATCCCATATTCGTCATCCCAAATAGAAAGTATAATTGGTATTTGTAATACGGAAGCGGCATTCAAAGTTTCCCAAAATAATCCTTCAGAAATACTCGCATTTCCAATAGTCCCAAATGCAACTTCATTTCCATTATGAGAAAACTTTTTATGTGTTTCTTTTAAATTTTTCAATTCCTTATAAATTTTTGAAGCTTGAGCTAATCCTAGTAATCTAGGCATTTGTGACGCTGTAGAAGAAATATCCGCACTAGAATTTTTTTTTTGAATAAGATTTTTCCAACTTCCATCATAATTAAGAAAACGTGTTCCAAAATGAGCCGTCATCATTCTACCAGCCGAAACAGGTTCATATTCTAAATCAGAATGTGCATATAATTGCGAAAAAAAATTTTTTACAGTTAAAGCTCCAATAGCCATCATAAAAGTTTGATCTCGATAATATCCAGATCTAAAATCTCCATTTTTAAAAACTTTTGCCATAGCTAATTGAGGAATTTCCTTCCCATCACCAAATATCCCAAACTTAGCTTTTCCATTTAAAACTTCTTTACGACCTAAAAGACTGGTTTCACGACTAATTCTTGCTAATTTATAATCATTTAGAACCATTTTTCTAAATGAATCAAAATCAAAATAGGATTCTTCATCATCATTAGATTTTTGATTATTATTGTAATTCATAAATTCTATTTTTTTTAGATGAAAATACAGGAATTTCCATTTATGAATTTCTTTCTTTAATTTTATACATTATTCAATATGAATATAAACTATGATTTATCATATGTTTGAAAAAGGAAAAATAACTTTTTCTATTATAAAACCAGATGCGATAAAAAAAGGATATATGGTTCCTATTTTAGGTAAAATAGTTAATGCAGGATTTTACATAATGGCACTTAAAATTACAGAAATTTCTAAAAAATCAGCCATAATATTTTACAAAAAACATAAAGAGAAATATTTTTTTGATTCTTTGGTAAAATTTATGTCTTCTGGACCAATAGTATCCATAGTATTAGAAAAAAAAAATGCGGTAAAAGACTTTAGAATCTTAATAGGAGACACAAATCCAATCAATGCTAAAAAAGGAACTATACGAAGTTTATATGCTACCTCTTTAGAAAAAAATGCTATACATGGTTCCGATAGTAATAAAAATGCTTTTCAAGAATGTCAATTTTTTTTTTCTAATAGAGAAATTTTTGTAAAATAACATTGTTAAAATAATTCATTTTTTTTATGAAAAAAAAATTTTTGATAATTATTTCCTCTATTTTTATTTTCATATTTTTAATTGTATTTAGTATAACTAATATATATAACAATCTAGTGCAATTGAACGAAAATATTAAAACACAATGGGGACAAGTAGAAAATGTTTATCAACGTAGAGCTGATTTAATTCCAAATTTGATAAATACAGTTAAAGGATCTGCTAATTTTGAAAAAAATACATTAAATCAAATAATAGAAGCAAGATCAAAAGCTACTTCAATTTCGATTAATCCAAATAATTTGAATCAAAATCAAATAGAAAAATTTCAAAAAGCACAAGAAAATTTAAATAATTTTGTAAACAGATTACTTTTAATTGTGGAAAATTATCCTAATTTAAAATCTACACAAAACTTTTATGAGCTACAAAATCAATTAGAAGGGACAGAAAATCGTATTAATGTAGAAAGAAATCGTTTCAATGATCAAGTTAATTATTTTAATATTTATAGAAATAAATTCCCAAAAATTATCATTGCAAACTTTTTTTATAAATTTCAAGAAAAAGGATATTTTAAATCTAAAATAGGATCAGAAAAATCTCCTACTGTTGATTTTTCCAATTCATGATAGAAACTTTATAAAGTATAAAGAGAGTATTAAAAAAAAATAATGAAAAAAGTTATTCAATTTATTATTTTAACTTTTTTTTTACCCTATTTAGCAATAGGACAATTTAATATCCCTATAGCTCCAAAAAAAATATATCCTGTTCAGGATTATGCAGGAGTTTTGTCTAAAATACAAATAGATAAATTAAATAAAAAACTTATTCAATACTCTAAAATAACATCAACAGAAATTTTAGTTTGCATTATTAAGGATCTTCATGGAGAAGATTCAAATTTTTTAGCTTATAAATGGGGAGAAAAATGGAAAATTGGAAGTATACATAAAAATAATGGAATTATTCTATTACTATCCATAAATAATAGAAAAATATCTATTCAAAATGGTTATGGGATAGAACCTTATATGACCGATTTTTTAACTATAAAAATTATAAATAAAATAAAACCTATATTAAAAAATGGTCTTTATTATCAAGCTATAGATTCTAGTATTCAAGAAATATTTAAAATTTTAAAAAAAAAATTTCAAAAAAAACATATTAAAAAGGTTTTTTCTATATGGAATTTTTTTATTTATATGAGTATTTTTTTTATTTTATTTATTTTTTTTTATAAAAAACACTCATACTCATTATTAAATACATTAATTTTTACAAATTTTATATTTAGAAATAATAATGAAAATGAAGATAATTTTGACGGATTTGGAGAAGGAGGAAATTTTGGAGGAGGAGGAGCTAGCGATAATTGGTAATTTTTATATATTATTTTTTAAATATTCTAAATATTCTTTAAACTGGGAAATTTTTATTAATGTATCACTTTCTTTTTTCTTTTCCTTTAAAAGAAGGTTATTTGGAACCGAATTAACATATTTATCATTAGATAAATTTTTTCTTATTATAGATAATAAATTAGAAAAATATTGAATTTTTTTTTCAATATTCATTATATCTATATGACTAACATGATATTCTTTATCTAAGGATAAAAAAAATTGATCTGAACCTAAAAAAAAAGAAAAAAATGGTATATTTTTAGGTTTTTTTATAACAGTAACTATTTTATCTAAATTAGCTAATTTTAATATAATAGAATCATATCCTTTTTTTTCTTCTTTTCTTACATAAAATAATACAAGACTTTTTTTAAAAGGAATATTACTTTTATTTCTTATATTACGTATTTTAGATATAATTTTAATGACTTTTTCGAAAGAAACTAAAATATCATAGTCATAGGATTTTTTTTTAGGCCAAGAAGAAATAATTAAAGCTTCTTTTGGTTTTCTTTTTTTTATAAGATTCCAAATTTCTTCTGATAAAAATGGCATATATGGATGTAATAATTTTAACATTTTCTCAAAAAACTTAATAGTGTTTAAATACACCATTTTTGGTATGCATTTATTTACAGAAATAGGTTTAATAATTTCAAGAAAACAAGAACAATAATCATACCATATAAATTTATATAAAATCATTAATGATTCATCCAATTTATATTTTTTAAAATTTTTTTCAAACATTTCTAAAACATAATAAAAACGATTTTTTAACCAAATAACAGCAATTTGATAATATTCAGGTATATATTTATTATTTTCTTCTATTTTCCAACTTTGTATTAAACGAAAAGCGTTCCATATTTTATTAGAAAAATTTCTTCCTTGAATACATATTTTTTCATCAAAATGAAAATCTTTTCCTGCACTAGTATGAGACATAAGTCCCATACGAACAGCATCTGCTCCAAATCGTTTAATTAAATCTATAGTATTCGGAGAATTATTTAATGATTTTGATATTTTTTTATTTTTAGAATCTCTAATAATTCCAGTAAAAAAAACCTTTTTAAAGGGTATTTTTTTTTGAAAAAACAAACCAGACATTATCATCCGTGCTACCCAAAAAAATAAAATATCTGAACCTGTAACTATATCTTCAGTAGGATAATAATAACAAATTTCATGATTATGAGGATAACGAATCCCATTGAAGACAGACAAGGGTAATAACCAAGAAGAAAACCAGGTATCTAAAACATCTGTATCTTGCCATATTTTATCATAACTTAAACATGTATTTTTAGTTTTATATTTTGCTTTTTTTAATGCTTCTTCTAAATTTTCTGCAACTACAAAATCATTAGTTTTTTTCCCGTAATAAAAAACAGGAAGACGATGTCCCCACCATAATTGTCTAGAAATATTCCAATCACGAATTTTATTCATCCATTGAAAATAAATTTTTTTAAATTTTTTTGGATAAAATTTTATATTTCCATTTTTTACGGCTTCAATAGCAGGAATGGCCATATCTTTCATTTTTAAAAACCATTGAAGAGATAATTTTTTTTCTACTACTGAGAAAGTACGTTCCGAAAAACCTATTGTATGATTACATTTTTCTATATTTTCTATAGCTCCTAATTGATTCAATTCCTCAATAATTTTTTTTCTTACATAAAAACGATCCATTCCTTTATAATGAAGGGCTTTTTCATTTAAAGTCGCATCTTCATTAAAAATATCAATTATGTCTAATTTGTGTTTATCTGCTATATTTTTATCGTATAGATCATGAGCTGGAGTTATTTTTAAACATCCTGTACCAAAATTTTTATCTACATATGAATCCTGTATAATAGGAATATATCTATTTATAATTGGAATTTTAGCATATTTACCTTTTAAATGATAATAACGGGCATCATCTGGATGAAAACAAAGAGCCGTATCACCAAATATAGTTTCTGGACGAGTTGTAGCTACAATAGTATAATTATTTTCTCCTTTAATTTTATATTTCAAATAATAAAGTTTTCCAATACGTTCTTTATAAATAACTTCTTCATCAGAAATAGTGGTTTTAGCTTCTGGATCCCAATTAACAACATCATACCCTCTATATATATATCCCCTTTCATACAAATCTATAAAAATTTTTATAACAGATTTGGATAATATTGGATTCATCGTAAATTGAGTACGATCCCAATCACAAGAACATCCCAATTTTTTTAATTGATCAAAAATAATATTTTTATGTTTTTTATACCATTCTAAAACATGATCCAAAAATTTTTTTCTTCCTAAAAAATTTTTGGATAATCCTTGTTTTTTTAGTTGATCAACTACTTTCGCTTCTGTAGCAATAGATGCATGATCTGTCCCTGGAATCCAACAAACATTATATCCTTTCATTCTAGCACGTCTAATCAAAACATCCTGGATTGTATTATTAAGAAAATGTCCTATGTGTAGAACCCCAGTAATATTTGGAGGTGGCATAATAATAGTATAAGGAATTCTATCATCTGGATTAGATGAAAAATAATTTTGTTTCATCCAATAATGATATCTTTTTTCTTCTACAGATTTTGGATCATATTTAACTGAAATATCCATATATTTAAAAATATAAAAAAAATTGAAATCATGATGAAAATAATATTAATAGCTGCTGTTTCTAAAAATGGATTTATAGGAAAAAAAAATAAATTAATGTGGCATTTACCTAATGATTTAAAACGTTTTAAAAATTTAACTATTGGAGAACCAGTTCTTATGGGAAGAAAAACTTTCGAATCTATTGGAAAAATACTTCCAAAAAGAAAAAATATTATACTTACAAAAAGTAAAATGAATTACTTTAAAAAAAAAACAATATTCAAATCGTTTCTTCTGTTAAACAGATAGATCATTTTTCATATAAAAAAATATTTATTATAGGAGGAGAAAAAATATATGCATCTACAATTGGACAAGCAGACGTTATAGAACTAACAATAGTTCATAAAAAATTTTATGGAGATGCTAAATTCCCAAAAATAGATATAAAAAAGTGGAATAAAATACATGAATTTTTTTACAAAAAAGATAAATATCATCTATATGATTACAGTTTTATCCGATTCGAAAAAAAAAATAAATAATTATTCTCTTCTATCCAATTCCTTTTTTATTCTTGCTGCTAGTTCATAACATTCATTGATTACGGCGTGATTTAATAAAGCATTTAAATCTTTTTCTGTCATTTTTTCTAAATCTTGTTGACTTTTTTCTTTAAAAAAAATAAGTCCATTATTTTCTATTCTTGTTTCATAAGTTTCATTTTCTTTAGGAACCCCATTTTCAAAATAAATACCAGCTTTATCGAAAATTTCTCTTGTTGTATAAATAGGAGCTTGGAATCGAACAGCCAAAGCTACAGCATCTGATGTTTTAGAATCTATTTTATGTTCTTTTTTTTCTATTTTTTCTCCTTCTACATGGGCTCCTTCAAATAAAATATAAGAAAAAAATATTCCATTTACTAATTTATATATAACAACAGCTTTGAGTGTAATATCAAAGACTTTAGCAAAAGTAATAAATAAATCATGTGTAAAAAATTTAGATGGATCTCTTTTTCCTAAAGCAGAAGCAATAGATTGAGCCTGCAAACTTTCTATAATAATAGGAAGTTTAATTCTTCCAGATTCTTCTTCAAGTAATAAAACATATATTCCAGCTTGTATTTGACTTAATGAAATTCCACGTATAGCTAATCTAATGAATTCATCCATATAACCCATATATAATAAATAATTGTAAATATAAATATCCTACAATTTGAAAGGATATTCTTATTTTTTAATTTTTTTTTACCTACATCCTTTCATAATAATATATAAAATTCTTATTATATGTAATAATTTTTTTTTATATATTTAAATAATAATATTTAAAATTTTTATTATGAATACTTCTATGAGATTTTTAATTCCAACAATTTTTCTTTCGTTAGGATTTATTGTCTCTTGTAATGATGAGATAGCTTCTGTTGGGGAAGAAGAACCTAGCGTTAATAAAAATACCCCTACTACAGTAGAAACTCCTTCTGTTTCTGATCCCCCTACTTCTACTAGTACACCTACTATAACTTCTTCTTCTACTCCAAAAACTACAGAGACTCCAGTAGATATTCCTACTACTTCTACTAGTACACCTACTACAACTTCTTCTAATTCTGGTGATAGTGATCAGAATGATGATACTGATATGGATATAAATCCAGTAGATTTATCAAAAGAAATTGAAGAAATAGGAGAAAAAATAGAAAAATTAGAAAAAGAAAGTTCAAAACATTATAAAGAGTATTACCAAATGGTAGATGTCCAAAAAGAAATATTAAGTGAGATTAAAAGAAGAAAAATGATAATGAGATCTAAACCTTTAGGTTCAAATGAGCAAATACAAGCTCAAAAAGATTTCGAAGATCAAAAAAAATATGGAAAAGAAAGATTAGAGGTTCTTAAAGAAAAAAATATACTTTTAAATAAATTTTCTAAATCAATACTAGAAGCAAAAGATGAAAAAAAGGCTCTACAAAAAAAACAAGAAAATTTTCTAAAAAGACAAAAAGAAAAAGCGGAAAAAAATTAATAGATTAAATATTCGTAACGGAAAAGAAAGAATGTTCTTTTTTTTCCGTTGTTTTTTTTTAAAAAAAAACTTATACATACCCTTATGAAAGAAAAAACTTTTCGTGAAGTAATAGCAGAAGCTATGAGTGAAGAAATGAGAAAAGATGATACGGTTTATCTTATGGGAGAAGAAGTTGCACAATACAATGGAGCTTATAAAGCCTCTAAAGGAATGTTGGAAGAATTTGGACCAAAAAGAGTTATTGATACCCCTATATCTGAATTAGGATTTTCGGGAATAGGTGTAGGTTCTGCCATGAATGGATGTAGGCCTATTATAGAATTTATGACTTTTAATTTTTCCTTAGTTGCTATGGATCAAATTGTGAATAATGCTTCTAAAATACGTTATATGAGTGGAGGTCAATGGAATATCCCCATCGTTTTTAGAGGACCAACTGGATCTGCTGGACAATTAGGAGCGACTCACTCTCAATCTTTTGAAAGTTGGTATGCTAGTTGTCCTGGATTAAAAGTTGTTATTCCATGTAATCCTTATGATGCTAAAGGACTTTTAAAATCTGCAATAAGGGATAACAATCCGGTTATTTTTATGGAATCTGAACAAATGTATGGAGACAAAATGATGATACCAGAAGAAGAGTATATTCTTCCTATTGGAAAAGCAGATATAAAAAAAAAAGGAACTGATATTAGTTTAGTTTCTTTCGGAAAAATAATGAAAATGGCTCTAAATATAGCAAAAAAATTAGATAAAGAAAATATAAGTATAGAAGTAATAGATATACAAACTTTACGTCCATTAGATTATGAATCTATACTTACTTCTGTAAAAAAAACGAATCGATTAGTAATTTTAGAAGAATCATGGCCTTTTTCTTCTATAGCTTCTGAAATTTCATATATTATACAAAAAAAAGCATTTGATTATCTTGATGCACCTATTAACAGAATAACTTTATTGGATACTCCCGCTCCTTATGCTTCTAATTTAATAAAAAATTGGTTTCCAAATGAAGAAAAAATAATAAATGCGATAAAAAAAACTCTTTATTTAATTTAATAAATAGCTTTAATTACTTTATAAATATTTTCTGGTCTGTCCATGGTATAATAATGTATTACTTTTACCCCAGAATTTTTTAATTCTTTAGATTGATGAATAGCCCATTCAATTCCAATTTGAGAAACCATTTTTTTATTTTTTTCTTTTTCAATTTCTTTCACTAATTCATTAGGAATATTTAAATAAAAACGAGAGGGTAAACTATTCAACTGTTTTTTAGAAGAAATAGGTTTAATTCCAGGAATTATGGGAATAGAAATTCCTTCTGATCTACATTTTTTTACAAAATTAAAAAATTTTTTATTATCAAAAAACATTTGAGTAACAATATAATTAGCCCCAGCTTCTACTTTTTTTTTCAAAAAAAATAAATCTTTTTCAATATTTGGAGCTTCAAAGTGTTTTTCTGGATATCCTGCTACTCCTATGCAAAAATTAAATAATGGATATTTTTTTCGTTCAACAAAAGTTTTATCAAGATATTTTCCTCTATTTAAATCTTGAATTTGTTCTACTAATTCAAGTGCATATTTGTGTTCATCTTTTGGTGAAAGAAAATTATTTTCATATTTTATAGTATCGCCTCTAAGAACTAAAACATTATCTATACCTAAAAAATTTAAATCTATTAATGCATTTTCCGTCATTTGTTTATTAAATCCTCCACAAATCAAATGTGGAACCGCATCTATTCCATATTTATTCATAATAGCAGCACAAATCCCTACAGTTCCTGGACGTCTTGAAATTTTTTTTCTCTGCAAAAGTCCATTATCTTTTTTTATATAAAAAAATTCTTCTCTATGATAAGTAACATCAATAAAAGGAGGATTAAATTCCATTAAAGGATCTAAAGTAGAAAAAATATCTTTAATATCATGTCCTCTTAAAGGAGGTAAAATTTCAAAAGAAAATAAACTTTTTTTTGCTTTAGTTATATGATCAATCACTTTCATAACATAAAAAATTTTTATTTTATATGATCAAATTCAGTATAAGGAACCAAAACTTTAGGAATATTAATTTTATTTTCAGTTTGATTATTTTCTAATAAAGTGGCCATAATTCTTGGTAAGGCTAAAGAACTACCATTTAGGGTATGACATAATTTTATATGTCCTTTAATAGTTTTGTATTTAAGATGCAATCGATTAGATTGAAAATTGGTACAATTGGATATTGAACTTACTTCTAACCATTTTTTTTGTGCTATAGAATAAACTTCAAAATCATAAGTAATAGAAGAAGAAAAACCAATATCTGGACCATTTAAACGAATAAGACGAAAAGGTAAATTTAAAGATTTTAAAATATTTTTAACATGTAAAATCATTTCTTCTAAATAATAAGAAGAACTATCTTGTGTAGTAATTTGAATTATTTCTACTTTTTCAAATTGATGCAATCTATTCAATCCTTTAACTTTTTTTCCATATGAGCCTGCTTCTCTTCTAAAACAAGAAGTATAAGTAGTTGCTTTAATAGGAAGATCAGCAGATGTGAGTATTTTATCTTTATAACAATTCATAATAGGAATTTCTCCAGTAGGAATTAAATAAAAATTATCTTTTTCTATAAAATACATTTGATTTTCTTTATCCGGAATTTGTCCAGTAGCATATCCAGATTGTTCATTTATAAGATAAGGTAAACTATATTCTTTATATGAAGCTCGTATATTTTGATCTAGAAAATATTGAATTAAACTTCTTTGCAATTTAGCTCCTTTACCCATATAAACTGAAAAACCAGATCCACATATTTTTGTTCCTAAATTTAAATTAAATAGGCAAAATTTTTTAGCTAATTCCCAATGTGGAAGAGGATTTTGTATTGTACAATAAATTTTACCTTCTTGAAAAATAATATCGTTTTTCTCAAATTTTTTTTTTACTTTTTCATCAGGAATATTAGGTATTTGATTTAATTTTTTTTCTAAATTTTGAACAATTTTTTTTAATTTAATATTAAAATTTTTTTTATCTTTTTTTAAAAGAGCAGACTTTTCTTTAAAAAAATTTATTTTAGATTGAAAACTAATATCTGATTTTAAAAATTCCCCTATTTTTCTAGACAAATAATTTTCTTTTTCTAATATTTTATTCAGAAAATTTTGAGTTATTTTTTTTTTTTCGTATAAAATTAATATTTCATCTATTAGATGAATTTTACGAAAATTACGTTTTTTTAATCCTAAAAAAACTTTTTCTATATTTTTTCGTATAAAAGAGATTTGAAGCATAAAAAAACTAAAATACTGTTTACCATATTACTTTATATAACACATATAACAAGATACAAATAATATTTTCTATATTTGCACAATGCAAATGCATAAATATATTTTTAAAAAAAAATTTGATCAATATTTTTTAAAAGATAAAAATTTAGCAAAAAAAATTGTAAAAAATCTTTCTTTTCAAAATTATAATACAGTAGTAGAAATAGGGCCAGGATTAGGAATCCTAACTCAATATTTATTAAATAATCCATCTCATAAAGTTTTTTTAATAGAAATTGATAAAGAATTGATTTCCTTTTTAAGGAAAAATTTTTCTATTTCTAAAAATAAAATTATTCATAGAGATTTTTTAAAATGGAATCCTGAGGAAATAAATTTACATAATTTTGCAATTATTGGAAATTTTCCTTATAGCATTTCTTCTCAAATATTATTTCATATATTAGAATATCATCAATATATTCCAGAATGCGTTGGAATGTTTCAAAAAGAAGTTGCAAGACGTATTACATCTAATAAAGGTAAAAAAACTTATGGAATTTTATCAGTTTTAATACAAACATTTTATGATGTAAAATATCTTTTTACTGTAAAAGAAAAAGTATTTTTTCCTATACCAAATGTAAAATCTGCAGTTATTACTTTAAAAAAGAAAAATGAAATCATTTACTGTAATAAAAATTTGTTATTTCAATGTGTAAAAACGGCTTTTAATCAAAGAAGAAAAAAATTAAAAAATTCTCTACAATTATTCAAATATATTCCAAACTTTTATAAAATACCATTTTTAAATAAAAGAGCAGAAGAATTGTCTGTAAAAGAATTCCTTGAATTAACAAAAGAAATAGAAATTAGAAAATGACTACTAAATTATTAAATGGGAATCAATTAGCGAAAGAAATAAGAAAAGAAATTTCCATAAAAATAGAAAAAAATATACTAAATAAAAAAAAACGCATTCCTCATCTTGGAATTATATTAACAGGAACTAATCATTCTAGTATTACATATGTAAAAAACAAAATTAAAGAGTGTAAAAATATTGGAATGCAATCTTCTTTAGTTCATTTGCCTGTAGGTAGTTTAGAAAAAAAATTATTAGAAGAAATAAACAAAATGAATAAAAATCCATTAATAGATGGTTTTATTGTGCAATTTCCTCTTGAAAAACACATTAATCAGGATAAAATTATTTTATCCATTAATCCAAAAAAAGATGTAGATGGATTTCATCCTGAAAATTTTGGTAAAATGGCTTTGGATATAAAAGCTTTTTTTCCTGCTACTGCATTAGCCATATTAACTATGTTGGAAAGAAATAAAATTAAAATATATGGGAAACATACTGTAGTAATAGGAAGAAGTAGAATCGTTGGAAGACCTATCAGTATTCTCATGAGTAAAAAAAGTGATATAGGAAATAGTACGGTTACATTGACACATAGTAATACTCCAAATATAGAATATTATACAAAATTAGCTGATATTATTATAGTGGCAGTAGGAATCCCAGGATTTCTTAAAGGGAAAATGATTAAAAAAGGTTCTATTATTATAGATGTAGGAATAAATAGCATAAATAATGAAAAAAAAATACAAGGAGATGTTGATTTTCAAAGTGTTTATGGAAAAGCTTCTTATCTAACTCCTGTACCAGGAGGAATTGGTCCTATGACTCGTGTTATGTTATTAAAGAATACCTTAATAGCTGCATTAAATAGAATAGAGAAATGAACAGTTTTCCTATAAAAGAATTTTTTTATTCTATTCAAGGAGAAGGACATTATTATGGAATGGCTGCATATTTTATTCGTTTTGAAGGATGTAATATACAATGTAATTGGTGTGATACTAAAGAAAGCTGGAATATAAAAAAAAAAGATTTTATACCAATTCATAAAATTATTACTAACATTAGTAATTATAAAGTAAAAAATATTATTATTACTGGAGGGGAACCCATGATGTGGAATTTATATCCTTTAACTAAAATTCTTAAAAAAAAAAAATATCGCATTCATCTTGAAACTTCAGGATATTATCCTATTAAAGAAAAATATATGGATTGGATTACGATTTCTCCTAAAAAAAGTAAACTTCCTTTAATTGAAAATTATAAAAAAATAAATGAATTAAAAATTATTATATCTAATGAAAAAGATTTTATTTTTGCTGAGGAACAAGCTACTCATGTTAAAATTACTAATTGTGTATTATTTTTACAACCTGAATGGAGTAATCTTGTTAAGATTATTCCAAAAATAATTGATTATATCAAAAAAAATCCAAAATGGAGGATATCTCTTCAAATTCATAAAATGTTAAATATTCCTTAATTTTTTATGAAAATGTCTATTTTCTAAAATATTGATAACATCTTGTATTTTAAAACCTTTTTTATGCAAAAGAATGAGATAATGAAAAAGTAAATCTGCAGATTCATTTAAGAATAAATTTTTATTATCATCTTTAGATTCAATAATAAGTTCAACAGCTTCTTCTCCTAATTTTTGGGATATTTTATTAATTCCTTGTTTTGATAATTGATAAATGTAAGAATTTTTTTGTTTTTTTTTGATTCTACTATAAATGAGACTCTCTAAATAAAATAAAAAATTTTTTTTATTAATTTCTTCCCAACAAGTATCTGTTCCTTTATGACAAACAGGACCTGCAGGTTCTGCTTTTATTAATAAAGAATCTCCATCACAATCAATTAATATTTTTTGAATAAAAAGATAATTTTTGCTTATTTCTCCTTTAGTCCATAATCTTTTTTTAGATCTGCTATAAAAAGTTACTTTTTTTTCATGAATACTTTTTTTATAGGCTTCTTGATTCATATAACCTAACATTAATACTTTGTCCGTTTTTGCATCTTGAATAATACTGGGGATCAAACCTTTTTTAAAATTTATCATTATTTTTTAAAAATATTAAATATTTGTATTTTTTATCATATTCTTACAGGTATATGAAGATTATTTAAATAAAATTTTAATTTTGGAATTTCTATTTTTTTATAATGAAATATACTAGCAGCTAAAGCTGCATCAGCTTTTCCTTTTTTAAATATTTTATAAAAATCTTCCAGTTTTCCAGCTCCACCTGAAGCAATGACTGGTGTAGTAATACTTTCGGATATTTTACTGGTAATATCTAAAGCAAATCCATTTTTTGTTCCGTCATGATTCATTGAAGTTAATAATATTTCTCCTGCTCCTCTATTAGTTCCTTCTTTAGCCCAATCTAATGTTTTAGTTTTAGTAGAAATTCTCCCTCCATTTAAATATACCCACCATTCATTTTTTTCATATTTTGTATCAATTGCTAAAACAATAGATTGACTTCCAAATCTTTTAGAAAAGCTCTCTAAAAGATTTGGATTTTTAAAAGCAGCAGTGTTAATCGATATTTTATCTGCACCTGCATTTAATAATAGTTCTACATCTTTTTCTTCTTTTATTCCTCCACCTACCGTAAAAGGTATATTAATATGACTGGATATATCTCTAACTAAATTAATCAATGTCTTACGTTTTTCATTTGTGGCAGTTATATCCAAAAATATTAATTCATCTGCACCTTGTTTTGTATACCAACAAATTAATTTTATTGGATCTCCTGCATCTTTTAAATGTTTAAAATTAACTCCTTTTACGGTTCTTCCATTTTTTATATCTAAACAAGGAATAATACGTTTAGTTAACATATTTAATTATTATTATTTTTTTTCCAATTTTTAAGTTTTGAGAATGATATTTTATTTTCATATATAGCTTTTCCAATAATTACTCCACTACAACCTAATTCAAATAATTTATTAACATCTTCCATATGACGAATTCCACCACTTGCTATTAATTCAATATTTGGAAATTTTTTAATAATTTCTTTATATAAAGAAAAAGAAGGGCCAGAAAGAACACCATCTCTAGATATATCTGTACTAAAAATTTTTTTTATACCATGATTATTTTTTTCTTTTAAAAAATCAAAAAATGGAATATCAACAAATTTTTTCCAACCATTGATTGCTATTTTTCTATTTTTAACATCTACCCCTAATAGTATTTTATCTCCTCCATAAATATTAATCCATTTTTTTAAAAGAAAAGGTTTTTTAACAGCAATACTCCCAACAGTAGCTATTTTTCCTCCATTTTCAAATACGGAACGTAGATCTTCTTCAGTATGAATTCCTCCTCCAAAATCTATAATTAAATGTGTATGAGTTGCTATTTTTTCCAAAATTTTCCAATGTACAACTTTTCCTTTTTTTGCTCCATCTAAATCAACTAAATGCAATCTAGATATTCCATTATTTTCTAATAAAAAAGCAAATTCTAGTGGATCATCATTATAAATTTTTTTTCTTTTAAAATCCCCTTGTATTAATCGTACACACTTTCCATCCATCAAATCTATAGCTACTATAATATCCATCATATTTATTTATAATCGAATAAAATTTTCTAATATTTTATGTCCGACATAAGAAGATTTTTCTGGATGAAATTGTACAGCATAAAAATTATTTTTTTGTAATGCAGCACTGTAAGAAACAATATATTCTGTTTTAGCTGTAGTGTATTTTCCTAAGGAAGCATAATAACTATGAACAAAATATTGATAACTTCCATCTGGAATATTTTCAAATAAAGGTCCTTTTAGTTTATGAATGGTGTTCCATCCTATTTGAGGAATTTTATCATTTTTGTTTTTAGATTGAAATTTCTTAACTAATAAATCAAAAATTCCTATACATGTTGTGCTGCTTTCTTCTGAATACTTACAAAGTAATTGCATTCCTAAACAAATTCCTAATACAGGTTGTTTTAATTCATATAAAAGTATGTCCAATTTTTTTTCTTTTAAATATTTCATGGCACAATTTGCTTCTCCTACTCCAGGTAAAATAACTTTTTCTGCATTTTGAATAGATTCTTTTGAATTTGTTACGATGGCTTGTACCCCTATTCTTTCTAAAGAAAAAAGTACCGACTGTACATTTCCTGCAGGATATTTTATGATAATTGTTTTCATAATTGATAAAAAATTTTACAATAGTCCTTTAGAACTAGGTATTTTATTAGAATTTTTTTGTATTGCCATTTTAATGGCTTTTGCAAAACATTTAAAAATAGATTCTATTTTATGATGTTCATTTTTTCCTACAGCATGAATATGTAAATTACATTTTGCAGAAAAAGAAAAAGATTTAAAAAAATGATGGAACATTTCCGTAGGAACTTTTCCTATTTTTTCTCTAAAAAATTTTGTTTTCCAAACCAATTGATTTCTACCTCCAAGATCTAATGCTACTGTAGCTAAACTTTCATCCATAGGAAGGCAATAAAAACCATAACGTTCTATTCCTTTTTTATTTCCTAAAGTTTTATTAAAAATTTCTCCTAAAGCAATCCCAGTATCTTCTATAGTATGATGTTCATCTACATAAAGATCTCCTTTTGTTTGAATGTTTAAATCCATAGAACTATGAAAAGCTATTTGTTGCAGAAGATGATCAAAAAATCCAAGTCCTGTTTGTACATTAGCTTTTCCTTTTCCATAAAGAGAAATAGTTATTTTAACATTTGTCTCTAATGTAACACGTTGATGAATCAATAATTTTTTAGAAGAAATAGATGATAAATATTCATAAATTTTTTCCCAGTTATCAGTTTTTAAGGATATTATTTCTTTTAAATTTTTTTCATTTATAGTAGAATAATAATCTTTTTCTTCTTTAATTTGAAAACGATGATCTTTTTTTATCCATATAGATTGACATCCTAAATTTTTAGCTAATAAAACATCAGTTATCCTATCTCCAATAACAAAGGATTTTGAAATATTATAGTAATCAGATTTCAAATAATTAGTAAGCATTCCTATTCCAGGTTTTCTAGTAGAATAATTTTCTTCTGGAAAAGTTCTATCTATATGAACAGAAGAAAAATGAATTCCTTCTGTTCTTAAAATATTTAAGATATGATTATGTATAGGCCAAAATGTTTTTTCTGGATATTTATTCGTTCCTAACCCATCTTGATTTGTAACCATGACTAAATCATAATTTAATTTTTGCACTATTTTTGATAAAAAAAATATGACTTTTGGATAAAAATTTATTTTTTCAATAGAATCAATTTGATAATTTTGAGGATTTTCTAATATAATAGTCCCATCTCTATCAATAAATAATATTTTTTTCATTACATTTTTATTTTTTGAATAGAATATTTTTTAATTTGATTTATTAAATACTCATTTTCTTCGTGAGTTCCTATTGTAATTCTTAAACAATTATTACATAAAATGATTTTAGAACGATCTCTAACAAAAATTTTTTTTTCCATTAAATATTGATAAAGATTTTTAGAAGAAAAATTAATTTTTACTAATAAAAAATTAGTAGAACTAGGATATACTTTTTGTATAATAGGAATTTTTTTCAAAGTTTTTTCCATATATTTTCTTTCTGAAAGAATATTTTTTAAATGGTAAAAAAATAAATCTTTATTTTCAAGAGCTTTAATTGCTATTTCTTGAGAAAGAAAACTTATATTATATGGATGTTTTATTTTATTCATCCATTGAATAATTTCTTTTGAAGCGATTGCTATTCCTATTCTTAATCCAGCTAACCCCCAAGATTTAGAAAGAGTTTGTATAATAATTAAATTAGGATATTTATCAATTTCTATGGATAAAGATTCTTGATTAGAAAAATCTATATAAGCTTCATCTAAAACAACAATTCCTGAAAATTTTTTTGTAATATCTTCAATATCTTTTCTTTTAATATCATTTCCAGTAGGATTATTTGGAGAGCAAATAAAAATAATTTTACTATATATATTCACTATTTTTTCAATTTTACCTAAATTTAATTGATACTTATTTTCTATAAGAAGGGGGACTTTTATAACATCTACTCCATGAATTCTTCCACTTACTTCATACATTCCATATGTAGGAGGAAAAATAATAGCATGATCTATTTCTGGACGAGAAAAAATACGATAAATTAAATCAATAATTTCATCACTTCCATTTCCCAAAAATATTTTAGATGAAGAAATATTTTTTAGTTCTGATATTTTTTTCTTCAATTTTTTATGTAAAGGATCCGGATATCTATGATAAGAATTTAAAAAAGATAAAGGAGGACCAAAAGAATTTTCATTGGCATCTAAAAAAATAGAATTTTTTTCTTGATAATGTTCGGTTCTAGCGGATAGATAAGGATCCACATTAAAAATATTATCTCTTATTAATGAATTTAAATCAAAATTATAACAATTATTACTACTATTATTATTCGTATTCATGTTTTTATATTTAAAAATTCATTTTTTATGATAACCGAATATTAATGGATTCTTTATGTGCTATTAATCCTTCTTCAGAAGATAAGACATTTATACATTCCGATAAATTTTGTAATCCTTTTTTAGATATTTTTTGAAAAGTTATTTTTTTAACAAAACTATCTACAGACACTCCACTATAAGATTTAGCATAACCATATGTAGGAAGTACATGATTTGTTCCAGAAGCATAATCCCCAGCGCTAACTGGAGCATAATTTCCTAAAAAAACGGATCCTGCATTGATTACTTTTGTTCCCCAATAAGAAGAATTATGACAATTAATGATAAGATGTTCTGGAGCTATTTGGTTTATGAAATCCATACATTCATCTAAAGATGAAAAAACAACTATTTTACTTTTTCTCAAAGATTTTTTCATAATTTCTTGTTTCTCAAAAAGAGATAAAAATTGTTTTTTTAATTCTTTTTTTACTTTTTCTATCCAATATTTATTATTTATGGTTACCAAAAGAATATAGCTTTCTGGATCATGTTCGGATTGAGATAATAAATCAGACGCTACATATTCTGTATTTGCAATATCATCAGCCATAATAATTATTTCTGAAGGTCCTGCAGGCATATCTATAGAAACAATCCCTTTTTGTGATACAATTTGCTTAGCTATCGTTACATAAGAATTTCCTGGTCCAAATATTTTATATACAGAAGGAATAGTTTCTGTTCCATAAGACATAGCCGCAATCGCTTGAGCCCCTCCAACTTTATATATTTTTTCGATTCCAATATATCTAGCTGTATATAGAATAGAAGGATGAATTTCTCCATTTTTATTTGGAGGGCTACATAATATGATATTTTTGCATCCTGCTAATTTTCCAGGAATTCCTAACATTAGTACAGTAGAGAATAAAGGGGCAGATCCTCCAGGTATATAAAAACCTACTTTTTCTATTGGAACAGTTTTTCTCCAACAAAAAACTCCTGTAGAAACCTCTATTTTAGTTTCTTCTTGTATTTGTTTTTGATGAAAATATTTTATATTTGCATATGCAATTTCAATAGATTTTTTTAGTTTATTTGAAATTTGCATATTTGCTTTTTTAAAATCTTTTTCGGTTATTTCAATACGTTTTAGATCGATATGATCATATTTTCTTGTATAAGTTTTTATAGCTAAATCTCCATATAAATTAACATGTTTAATAATAGGAAGTACGATTTTCCTAAAATCTGAAGTATCTTTTGAAGATCTTAAAAAAATAGATTTCCATGTTTTGTATTTAGGATAAAGATGTACTTGAATCATATCCATATTTTTTTTATAGTATAATTTTTTCTATAGGAAGGACTAATATATCTTGTGCTCCAAGTGCCTTTAAATTTTCTATTATTCCCCAAAAATCATTTTCATTTACCACAGAATGAACGGAACTACACTCAGAATTTGCTAGAGGAAGAACAACTGGACTTTTAATTCCTGGAAGATAAGATATTATTTTTTCTAATCGTTCATTGGAAACATTTAATAGAATATATTTATTATTTTTAGCTTTTTTTACAGCTCTAATTCTAAATAATAATTTATCCATAATGATATTTTGTGGAGAACCTAAATGTAGATTTGAAGCTAAAATAGCTTCAGATTGAAGAACAGTTTCTACTTCTTTTAGTCCATTCATAAAAAGTGTAGATCCACTACTTACTAAATCACAAATACAATCTGCTAAACCAATTCCAGGAGCTATTTCCACAGCTCCAGATATTTCATGAATTTCTGCATTTATATATCTTTTTTTGAAAAATTCTTTAACTAAAAAAGGATAACTTGTAGCAATACGTTTTCCATTTAAATCTTTTATATTATTATAAATCAATGATTTTGGAACAGCAATAGAAAGCCTACATTTTCCAAATCCCAAAGTCTCTTTTATTTTTATTTTTTTTCTTTTTTCCAATAGAACATTTTTTCCTACAATTCCTATATCAGCCACTCCATCTTCTAAATATTGAGGAATGTCATCATCTCTTAAAAAAAGTATTTCTAGTGGAAAATTAAGAGCCGTAGTTTTTAATTTATCTATTCCAATATTAATTTCTATGCTGCAATCTTTCAGCAATTTTATAGAGTCATCATAAAGACGACCTGACTTTTGAATAGCTATTTTCAATTTATCCATATAGAAATAACAAAAGCTTACAAGTGTAAGCTTTTTATGTAGATTAACGCATAATGGCAAATATAAAAACTATTTTGAATATTTTATACTTTTATACTCTAAAAAATAAAATGAAAATTATTAGTTACAATATAAATGGAATTAGATCTGGTATAAATAAAGGATTATCTTATTGGATAAATATAATTAAACCAGATATTTTATGTCTACAAGAAATAAAAGCTTTTCCTGAACAAATAAATACAAAAATTTTTGATAATTTAGGTTATCATCATTATTGGGAACCTTCTAAAATAAAAAAAGGATATAGTGGAGTAGGTATTTTATGTAAAAAAAAACCTATTGATGTAGAATATGGTATTGGGGTGGATACTATTGATAACGAAGGAAGAGTATTACGTATAGATTTAAATAATTTATCGGTAATTAGTCTTTATATCCCATCAGGAAATGATATGAAAAATAGATTAGATTTTAAATTTTTTTTTATGAAAAATTTTTTTTTACACATAAAAAAAATAAAAAATAAATTGAATAATCTTATCATTTGTGGAGATTATAATATTTGTCATCATGAAATAGATATTTATGATCCTATTAAAAATCAAGAAATTTCAGGATTTTTACCAAAAGAAAGAAAGTGGATGACTAATTTTTTAGATCTAGGATTTGTAGATAGTTTTAGAAGTTATGTAAAAGAAGCACATCATTATAGTTGGTGGAGTTATCGTTATAATGCTAAAAAAAATAATAAAGGATGGAGAATTGATTATATTATGGTAAGTAGTTCTTTTAAAAGAAAAATAAAAAAAGCCTATTTATTACCTAATGTAAAATATTCGGATCATTGTCCTGTTGTTTTAGAATTGTATTAGAAATTTTTTAATAATTAATTAAATGACCTGACTGGGATTCGAACCCAGGGCCCTTACATTAAAAGTGTAATGCTCTACCAGCTGAGCTATCAGGTCTAAATCTATGTTATTGAGCAAATATACTATAATTTTTATGTTTTTATGAAAATCACTTTAGTAGGATATATGGGAAGTGGAAAAACTTCTATAGGAGAAATGTTATCTAAACAATTAAATTTAGATTTTTATGATTTAGATTCCCTTATTGTTGAAAAGGAAAAAGATTCTATTTATAATCTTTTTAAGAAAAAAGGGGAACTCTATTTTAGAAAAATGGAACATATTATGCTAAAAAAAATATTAAAAAATAAAAATAAGTATGTGTTATCCTTAGGTGGAGGGACTCCTTGTTTTTATAACAATATTGATTTAGTTAATCAATATTCAAAAACATTTTATTTAAAAATGGATAGTTTTACTTTATTGAAAAGATTATTTTTAGAAAAAAAAACAAGACCTTTAATTTCTCATTTATCTAAAAATGAATTATTTATATTTATAATAAAACATTTATCAAAAAGAATATATTTTTATGAAAAATCTCATAAAAATATATATATAGGTGAAAAATCTAAAAATGATATAGTTAAAGAAATTATTTATAATGGAAAAGGAAAAAATTGATCATGTTTTTTTAGAAAAAATTATAAAAAATTTTTCATTTGAAATAACAAAAAAAATATGTGTTGCTGTAAGTGGAGGATTGGATAGTATGGTTCTTATCAATTTATTACTTGAGATCCCCAATATTGATTTGGTAGTAGCTCATTGTAATTTTACATTAAGAAATAAAGAGTCTGATGAAGATGAAATTTTTATAAAAAATTTTTGTATTAAAAAAAATATAATATGTCATATTAAAAGATTTGATACTTTATCTTTTTCTAAGAAAAATAAGTTGTCTATACAAATGGCGGCTAGAAAACTTAGATATGATTGGTTTACAGAATTATTAAAAATATATTCATATGAATATATTGTTCTTGGACATCATTTGAATGATACTATCGAAACTTTTTTTATTAATATTTTTAGGGGAACTGGTATTAAGGGTTTGTTGGGTATTCCAAAAAAAAATAAAAAATTTATCCGTCCTCTTTATAATTTTACAAAAAAAGAAATTTTGCACTATGCTACAATAAAAAATATTAAATGGAGATTGGATAGTAGCAATAAAGAAATTAAATATTTAAGAAATAAAATTCGCTTTTTTTTATCTAAATTTTCCTATTTTTCATCATCTTTTGATAAGGGGGTTCAAAAAACGATAAATTATCTTCATGATGAAAATTTTTTAATAGAAAAAGAAATAGATAAAAAATATCGTAAAATTACAGTAGAAAAAAAAGAAAATCCATTTTTTTGGAAAATAGAATGTAAAGAAATAGAAAAATTGAACCCTTTATCTTTTTATTTATTTAAATTATTTTCTCCATATGGATTTTATGATATTAATGGGTTAAAACATCTTATAAACGCACAATCTGGAAAATTACTTCTATCAAAAAAATATCGTATTATTAAAAATAGAAATGATTGGATTGTTATATCCAATCATTTCTATTTGGTAAATAAAAATAAAATTTATATAATACAAAATATAGAAAATAGGGATTTTTTACCTATTGATATAAAATTTTTTTTGGATCCAAAGAAAGAAACAAAAAAAAAAATGTTTTTTATAGATTTTGATAAAATAAAATTTCCATTATTATTAAGAACATGGAGAAAAGGTGATTTTTTTGTTCCTTTCAATATGAAAGGAACAAAAAAATTAAGTAAATATTATAAAGAAAAAAAATTTTCTCTTTTAGAAAAAGAACAAATATGGTTATTAATTAATGGAAATGGATATATTATTTTTATTATAGGAAATCGTTTAGATGATAGATTTAAAGTTACAGAAAAAACAAAAAAAATATTAGGTATAAAAATATAATTTAGTTATTTACTATTAATATTACAATTTCAATTAATATTTTTTTAATTTTGAAAAGAATTAGTTGTTATATTTATGAAAATACACAATTTCAATGCAGGCCCTTCTGTTTTACCAAAAGAAGTTGTTATAAAATCAGCAAAATCTGTCATTGATTTTAATGAATCTGGATTATCTTTACTTGAAATATCTCATAGAAGTATAGATTTTTTAGAAATAATTGAAAAAACTATTAGTTTAGTAAAACGTATTATGAATTTAAATGATGATTATGCTATTTTGTTTCTTCAAGGAGGAGCTACATTACAATTTGCAATGGTTCCATATAATTTAATGAATAAACAAGCCGCTTATTTAGATACAGGATTTTGGTCAAAAAATGCTATTAAGGAAGCAAAAAAATTTGGAAAAGTAAAAATTTTATTTTCCGGTAAAAATAATAATTATACATATATATCAAAAAATTATAAAATTCCATATAATGTGGATTATTTTCATTGCACATCTAATAACACAATTGTTGGAACACAAATGAAAATATTCCCTAAAACCTCTATTCCAATAATTTGTGATATGTCTTCCGATATTTTTAGTAGAAAATTAAATTTTTGTCAATTCAGTTTAATTTATGCTTCTGCACAAAAAAATGTTAGTTCTGCAGGAATGACTATTGTTATTGTGAAAAAAGATATTTTAGGAAAAATTAAAAGAAATATTCCTTCATATATGGATTATAAAATTCATATACAAAATAATAGTATTTTGAATACTCCAAATGTTTTTTCTATTTATACTTCAATGTTAACTTTAGAATGGATAGAAAAAAAAGGAGGTCTTTCTTTTTTAGAAAAAAAAAATCAGTATAAAGCTAAATTATTATATAATGAAATAGATAAAAGTAATTTATTTGAAAATATAATACATAGAGATGATCGTTCTAATATGAATGTTTCCTTTTTTTTAAAAGAAAAAAATTTAGAAAAAGAATTCAATAAAATGTGGAAAAAAGAAAATATTGTAGGATTGGATGGCCATAGATTTTTAGGAGGATATCGTGCAAGCATATATAATGCTCTACCATTAGAAAGTATTCAATTTTTAATTGAAATTATGAAAGAATTTGATAGAAAATTTTCATCATGACATAATGAATTATATCGAAAATAAATTTTTTTCCATAAAAAAATTAATTCCAAAAAATATAGAAATTTTAGCAGTTTCTAAAAGTCAAGATATTTCTTACATAGAGAGGTTATATAAAATAGGACATAGAGATTTTGGAGAAAATTATGTTCAAGAAATGATAGAAAAATATAAAAAGTTACCAAAAGATATTCGTTGGCATATGATTGGAAGAATTCAAAGTAATAAATTAAAATATATCATACCTTTTATTCATTTGATTCATAGTGTTCAAAATATGAAACAAATTGAAATAATAAATAAAATAGCATTAAAATACAATAGAATTGTTCACTGTCTTTTACAAATAAAAATTGGGAATGAAGAAAGTAAATCAGGAATTACATCTCAAGAATCCTATAAAATATTGGAAAGTGAAAATTATAAAATTATGAAAAATGTAAAAATAATAGGAATAATGGGAATGGCTTCTTTTCAAGAAGAAACAGAAATAAACAATGAATTTGTGTATTTGTGCAAATTATATAGAAAATTAAAAAATAAATATGGACATTATATACTTTCTATGGGAATGAGTAGAGATTATCACATAGCAATAAAATATGGAAGTACAATTATTAGATTAGGAACTTCTATTTTTGGTGATAGAATAAAATTATAAAATAGATTTTATATATTTTTTTATACTTTCTTCCAATTTTTTCTCATTCAATGATTGAATAAAAGCACTTCCTATAATTCCTCCATTAGCATATTTACATGATAAATCAAAAGTTTTTTTATTTTTTATTCCGAATCCAATTAATTTTGGAATATTTATTGATAATTTTTGTATACGTTCAAAAAAAGATATTTGTTCTTTTCCAAAGGTATTAACTTCTCCTGTTATAGAATTAGAAGAAACTAAATATAAAAAACCATCAGAAATTTTACTTAAAATGTAAATTCTAGATGAACTTGTTTGTGGAGTAATCAAAAATATCATAGATAATAAATATTTTTTAAACAATTTTTGATATTTTTTTAAAAAAATATCAAAAGGAAGATCTGGAAAAATTAATCCAGAAATGCCTGATTTTTTGCATTCTTTTAAAAATTTTTCTTCTCCAAATTGATAAAATTGATTATAATATCCCATAAGAATAATAGGAATTTTTATTTCTTTTTTTAATTTCTCTATTTGATAAAATAATAAAGAAATATTCATCCCATTATTTAATGAAATTTTATTACTATTTTGAATCATCATCCCATCAGCTAAAGGATCAGAATATGGGATCCCAATCTCTATTAAATCCACAGGAAGATCCTGCAAAGTTTGTATTATTTTCACTGTGCTATTGATATTAGGAAATCCAGCTGTGAAATAAATGCATAATATATTTTTATTTTTTTTTTTGAAAAAATTATGTATTTGGTTCATCATTTAAATATTTAGTAAAAAATTTATCATAGATATTAATATCTTTATCTCCTCTTCCGGATAAAGTAACAATAACTATATCTTTTTTTTTAAAAGGAATATTTTTTAATGAAGCTAATGCATGAGCACTTTCTAAAGCAGGAATGATCCCTTCTAATCTTATCAATTCATATCCTGCTTTCAAAGCTTCTTCATCTGTAGAATGTAAAAAAACTACACGTTTTTTTACAAAAAGATTAGAAAACATAGGACCTATTCCTGGATAATCTAATCCAGGAGATATAGAATGTGCAGGAATAACTTGACCATCTTTATTCTGTAAAAGCATTGTCATGCTCCCATGTAATATTCCTTTAGAACCGCAGTGAATAGATGCAGCTGTTTTTTTTGTTTTTACACCTAATCCTGCTGCTTCTACGGCTATGAGATTTACAGAGGAATCATCTAAAAAATGATAAAAAGATCCTGCTGCGTTACTACCTCCTCCTATACAAGCAATGACATAATTAGGAAAAGTAGATTCTTCTTTTTCTTTTAATTGTATTTTAATTTCTTCACTAATAACAGATTGAATATCTGCTACCATTTGAGGATAAGGATGTGGTCCAACAGTAGAACCTATTAAATAATAACTTTTTGGATGTCCAATCCAATAACGAATAGCTTCATTAACTGCATCTTTAAGCGTTTTATTTCCACTAGTAACCGGAATAATTTTGGCTCCAAGAGATTTCATTCTAAGAACATTGGAATATTGACGATGGATATCTATTTCTCCCATAAAAATAATACATTCTAAATCCATTAACGCACAAGTAGTAGCAGTTGCTACTCCATGTTGTCCAGCACCTGTTTCAGCAATAATATTTTTTTTTCCTAGTTTTTTTGCTAATAAAGCTTGACCGATGGTATTATTAATTTTATGCGATCCTGTATAATTTAAATCTTCTCTTTTAAGATATATTTTAGCTTTATATTTATCTGAATATTTTTTACAAAAAAATAAAGGAGTAGGTCTACCTACATAATTTTTTAATATTTTTTTGTACAATTTTTTAAATTCAAAACTTGTAATAAATTCTTTATATTTGCATTGTAATTCTGTTATGTTACTATGTAACATCTCAGGAATAAAAGCTCCTCCAAATTCTCCATAATATCCATTTTCGTCAGCAAAAAATTTCATAATTTTCTTATTCTTTTTATAAAAGTATTTAACAATACACTATTTTTTTCTCCTGGACTAATCTCAAATTGACTATTCACATCTATTCCATACATTTTTGTATGGGAAAAATTTTTTATTTTATTAAAATCTTTTATTCCAATTCCTCCACTTAAAAAAAATGGAATTTTAAAATTATACTCATAAAGTTTTTCCCATCTAAATTTTTTACCACTACCTCCATAGGTAATTGTTTTATTATCAAATAAAAAATAAGTACAATAAGGAATATAATCTACAACTTTATGAAAAGAGAAAAAATCATCTATACTAAAACTTTTAATTAATTTTAATCCTTTTTTAAATAATTTTTCACAAAAAAAAGGACTTTCTGTTCCATGTAATTGAATAAAATCCAATTTATTTTTATTATTTATTTTCAATATATTTTTTTCTGATTCATTTACGAAAACTCCAGTTTTAAATATTTTTTTTGTTATTGTTGGAGCAATAAAATCGAAACCTACGAATCTAGGAGAAGGAGAATAAAATATAAAACCCATAAAATCAGGTAATAAATCGGAAATATTTTGTATACTAAATTTTATTCCGCATATTTTTATTTTTAATGATTGGTTTTTCATTTGGATGAATTGATTAATTTTAACAAAGATTCTATAAAATTTTTACAGATTTTACCAGGATTTTTATTTTTCATAAAATATTCTCCAATTAAAAAACCTCTAAATCCCCATTTTTTTAATTTAAAAATGTGATTAACATTGCTTATTCCACTTTCTGCAATTTTTATATAATTATCAGGAATTTTTGAAAATAATTTCAAACAATTATTATGATTTACTATAAAGGTCCGTAAATTTCTATTATTAATTCCTATTATATCTAAATTTTCTGTTATTTTATCTATTTCAAATTCATTATGAATTTCAAGAATAACTTCTAAATTCAAATTTTTAGCAATTTTTGAAAAATTTTTTATTTGATTTTTAGAAAGAATTGCCGCAATCAACAAAATAACATCTGCTCCTATAGATTTAGATTCTATAATTTGATATTCATTAATGATAAAATCTTTTCTTAAGATAGGAAGAGAAACTATAGAACGCGATTTTTTTAAATTTTCATTTTTTCCAGAAAAAAAATTCTTATCTGTAAGAATTGATATCCCACTTACTCCTGCCTGTTGATAATCTTTAACTACTTTTTCTACTGAAACGCTGTTATTAATAATTCCTTTAGATGGAGATTTTGATTTAAATTCCGCAATAATACCAATATCACTTTTTTTTATATTTTCAACTAAAGAAAAAGTTTTTCTATTGAAAAAAAGACTATTTTCTAATTTTTTTATGGGATAAAAAATTTTTTTATTGGATATTTCTTTTTGTTTTACAGATATAATTTTATCAAGAATATTCATAATTTTAATAATTTTTTAAGAATATTCTTAGCTTTTCCACTTTTTAAAGAACGTTTTGCTTTTTCATAATTATTTTCATAACTATCTTTGTTTAATAGACTTAATGCAAATGTCGCGTTTGTTAAAACAACTTTATTTTGAGCAATAGTCCCTTCTCCGGATAAAACATTAATAAATATACGAATATTTTCTTCTGTATTTTTTCCTCCTTCTAATTCATAAGGATTTACTTTAATATTGTTTTCTCCTATTTCTAATTCTTCTATAGAATAAAGTTGTTCTCCTTTTGGGGTATAACATTTTATATCACTAGTTAATGTTATTTCATCATATCCATCTAAACTATGTATTATCGCATAATTTTTTTTTGTATTTTGATACATGTAATAATATATTCTTGCTAATTCTAAATTATTTACTCCTAATAATTGATTTCTTGGAGATCCTGGATTTAGTAATGGACCAAGTGTATTAAAAATGGTTCGTACTCCTAATTTTTTTCTTGTTTTAGACATGGTATGTAACAATGGATGAAATATAGGTGCATGTAAATAACAAATACCTACTTTATCTAATTGATTTTTTAAATTTTCTTCATTATTTGTAAAATGATATCCTAATCCTTTTAATATATTGGAAGATCCTGTGATAGAAGATGAACTAAAACTACCATGCTTTATTACTTTTACTCCTGCCCCTGCTACTATAAAACATGCTAAAGTAGAGATATTAAAAGTATTTTTCCCATCTCCACCTGTTCCTACTATATCAATAGCATTGAACTCTGTTAGATTTATTTTTATACATAATTCCATCATTGCTTGTTTAAAACCTCCTATTTCTTCTAAAGTCGGAGTTCTCATATTATATATAGTGGCTATTGCAATAGCTTTATCTTGATTAATTTTTTCTTTTGATAATTCTATTATAAGATTTTTAGCTTCCTGTTTTGTTAGAGTTTTTTCTAAAAAAAGATATTCTAATATTTTTTTCATACTTATTATTCCATTTTCAGCCAATTATTTATTATTTTTTCCCCATATGGAGTTAAAATGGATTCTGGATGGAATTGTACACCACGTACATCATAAGATTTATGTCGTAAAGCCATAATTTCTCCTTTATCTCCAATTGCTGTAATCTGAAGTACTTCAGGAAAATTATGTGGAGAAATGATCCAAGAGTGATAACGTCCAACTTTTATCTCTCTAGGTAATTTTTGAAAAATAATTTCTTTTGAATCTACGATTTTAATAAAACTAGCTATTCCATGATAAACTTCTTTTGTATTAAGAAGAGTAGCTCCAAATACTTCTCCTATAGCTTGTTGTCCTAAACAAACTCCCAAAATACTTTTAGTAGAGGCAAAAGTTTTTATTAAAGGTTTTAAAATATGTGCTTCATCAGGAATTCCAGGACCTGGAGAAAGAATAATTTTTTTGTACTTTTCAATATCAGACAATTTAATTTCATTATTTCTAGATACTTGTACAGGATTTTTTGTTAATTTTTTTACAGCGTGAACAAGATTATAAGTAAAAGAATCGTAATTATCCAAAATTAGTATTTTATTCATAAAACTTCATATATTTTTAGCTAATTCGATAGATTTTAATAAGGCCATCAACTTATTATTTACTTCTTCTAACTCTTTTTCTTCCTTTGAATTAGAGACAATACCTGCACCAGCTTGAAAAAAAAGAGTATTGTTTTTACTTATAAAAGAACGAATAATTATAGCAGTATTGATATAAGAATTTTTTAATCCAAAAAAACCAATAGCTCCTCCATATACTCCTCTATGTTGATTTTCTATTTTATCTATCAACTCCATGGCTTTATATTTAGGAGCTCCAGAAAGAGTCCCTGCTGGAAAAGTATCTCCAAATACTTTTATAATGGATATATTATTTTCTAATTTTCCAGATACTTTAGATACCATATGTAACACATGAGAAAAAACTTGTATTTCTTTAAATCCTTCAACCTTTACATTAGAAGAGTTTTTACTTAAATCATTTCTTGCTAAATCTACTAACATAACATGTTCTGCATTTTCTTTTGGATTTTTTGCTAGATTTTCAGATAATTTTTTATCCTTATCTTCATTTCCTGATCTTCGTATTGTTCCTGCTATTGGATTTATATAGGCTTTTTGTTTATTAATGATTAACTGAGATTCTGGAGAAGAACCAAACAATTTATAATTTCCATAGTCAAAATAAAAAAGATATGGAGAAGGATTGATAAATCGTAAAGCACGATATACATTAAATTCATCTCCTTTAAATTTTTGTTGATATTGTCTAGATAATACTATTTGTAAAACATCTCCACGTAAACAAGCTTTTATTCCTTTAGATACCATTTTTTTATATTCTATGTCCGTAACATTTGAAGTACGATTTCCTATAGATTGAAATGGAAAAGAAGGAAAATTTTTCTTTTTTATTAATTCTATTAAATCATCTATATTAGTTTTTTTTTGAATATTATTAAATTGATGTTCAATTAAATACATTTTATTATAAAAATGATGAAATACAATTAAATTTTGATAAAAACCAAGTCGTATTTTTGGAATATTATATATTTTTTTAATTGGAACGTTAAATTTAATATTTTCAAAATATTGAATACTATCATAAGATATATATCCATATAAACCAGAATAGAAAATAGAAGTATTTTCATTTTTAAATTTTGTAAAAAAATCCTCAATTAAAATCTGAAGATCTAATCTATCATTTATAAATATGTGTTTATGAACACAATTTGGATATGATATTTTTAATACATTTTTACTTAGAATAAGTTCTGAAATTGGATTAATACAAAGAATAGAAAAATGATTTTTTGAAATTTGAGAATCAGAAAATTCTAATAATAATATATTTGGAAATATATCTCTTAATTTTAAATATAATTCTATTGGTGTAGTACTATCAGCCAAAATTTTTTTCTGAATAGTTCTAAAACTAAATTTAAACATGGCTTATGGTATTTTTATATGATAAAAAAAAGGACATCATAAAGACAAGCCTCATAAATATTGCTGGTACAACATCTACCTTAATTTAAAAGAATACCATTTACTTATAGAAATGACACTTACCTTATACAAATATAAATAAATTTTCATATCTATAGTGCAATTTATAATTCAATTATATATATATATGAAAATATTCATTCTTGTTTTTTTACTTTATATATTCCCTTATAATAAAAAAGAAATTATAGATATATCAAAAAAAAATTCTATAGAAGAATACCATCCTATTGATCAGGATTACAAATTTTGGACAGAAAAAAAAAACTTTAAAAAAACTTTTTTAGATACAAAATCGTTTTCTATAAAAAAATATTATTCTCATAATTTTTTTAAACATGACGATTTTGGTTCATTTTATAGTAATGGGCAAAATTTATTTATTCCTATAAATACGGAAAAAATATCTCTTTTTTCTAAAAAAATGTTTCTTTTTAAAGATCCTTTCTTTTCTTGTGAAAAAATACAATATTTTGATGTTAAAACTCCTACTTCAGAAATTTTTTATTCCAAAAATTCTTTTAAAGAAAAAATATCAGGATTTTTTTTTTCTCAAAGTCCAAATGAAAATACCAATTATTCTATAGAATATAGAAATCTTAATCATAAAAATGAACCTAATTTTGAAAAAAATCAAAAAATTTTTTTAACTACTTTTAGTTATCAAGATAAAGATAATTATTCATATAAATTATGGGGACATTATATTTTACAAAAATTCGATCTTAAAGAAGAAATCATAAAAAAATGGAACATTAGGAAAAATATTTTTTTTGATAAAAAAAAATTTATTTATAATAGATTTTATATAAATTTTATTCAAAAAATTAAAGAAAATAGGAATAAATCGTTTTTTTTAAAAACCTACATAGAATATGAAAAATATTCCAAAGATCATTTAATATATTATAAAAAAAATAAAATAAATCATTTTCATTTGAAAAATGGTTTATTTTTAATTTTTAATCAAAAAAAATTTAATTTAGAAATAGGATCTATTTTAGATAAAATCTATTATGAATTATTTTCTATTAATGAATATAATACAAAAATAATTCCTAAAAATAAGTATATAAAAAACTTCTCTATAGAAACAAAAATAAATTATCCTATTAATAACATTTTTAAATTTCATTCAAACGTTAAATGGATGATGGATAATTTTAAAAAACCTACTTCTTTACAAGGAAAGATTATTTTAAACACATTCTTTTTATCTAAAATAAATTTTTTAACTCAATTAAAAATTTATAAAAATACTATTAATAGTGATTTTATTCCTATTTATCTTTTATTAAAAAATAAAGATTGTTATAACAATCAACGAAAAAATATGCTTCTTTTTAATAAAGAACAAACAATAGATTTTTCTTTATTTTACGATAAAAATTATCATATTTCTTTTTTTATATCTAGACTAGATCATGTATTTCAAAATAAAACAGAAGAAATGGAAAAATTTTTATATCGTAAATCCCTTAAACTATACAGTTTAAAATTGACAACAATACATGATATATGGAAATTTCAATTACACAATACTTTTTTATATCAAAAAAATAATTCTGATCCGTTTATTTTTCCTATTCCAAATTTTTTATCAAGAAATACAATCTCTTATAAGGATAATTATTTTAATAAAGCTTTATCTATGCAAACAGGTTTTTCTATTCATTATTTTAGCAATTTTTATTATAAAAAAATTAATTATCCATTTGATTTACATTCTTTTTCTTCTGAAAAAGAATGTTTCCCAAATAAAATTGGAGGAAATCCTTTTATAGATTATTTCTTAAATTTAAAAATATATAAAACTGTATTCTATTTAAGCATTCAAAATATAGGATTAAATTATATTTCAAAAAATAATAAAGAATTATTTATTAAAATTGGATTTTTATGGAATCTTTTTACTTAAAAAAAAAATAAACATATAATTCATACAAATGAAAAATTTTTTTTATTTTATATTATTCTTTTTTATTATTCTATTTTTTTCTTATTCAGAAGATATAAAAAATAAGGAAAATAAAATAGAAAAAGAAAATGTAATAGAATATATTAAGAAATATGCTGTTTTTGCTATTGAAGAAATGGAAAAATTTGGAATACCAGCTAGTATTAAATTAGGACAAGGAATTTTAGAATCTTCTAGTGGAAACAGTTCTTTATCCAAAGCTACGAATAATCATTTTGGAATTAAATGTGGGAAAAATTGGATAGGAGATATTTATTACCATGATGATGATCTACCACAAGAATGTTTTCGAAAATATAATACTGTACAAGAATCTTTTCATGATCATTCTAAATTTTTACAACAACCACGTTATTATAGATTATTTTTATTAAAAAAAAATGATTATCAATCTTGGGCTACAGAGTTACAGAAAGCAGGATATGCTACATCCTTTAATTATGCAGATTTGTTGATAAATAAGATCGAAAAACATTTTTTATGGAAATTTGATGAAGAAATTTCTTGTGGAATAGAAGAACGAATAAAATTATATTTAACCTATATTATGCAATATAAAAAGAAAGATTCTTTTTTTGATAAAAAAAAACGTTTTATTTATCAAATTTTTCTTTTTTTTAAAAAAAAATTAACCTATTCTAAAACAAAAATTCATCATTTTTAATTTAAAAATTTATTACGAAATATATATGAACTCTAATCATTTAAGGTATAGTAAAAATCATGAATGGATTGGATTAAAAATCCAAAATGAAATACAAAATAAAAAAGCTTATGTTGGAATTACTAATTTTGCTAAAAAGGAGTTAGGTGATATTATTTATCTAGATATAGAAGATACTATTATAGGAAAAATAATAAAAAAAGGAGAAATATTTGGAACAATAGAAGCGGTAAAAACAGTTTCCGATTTATTCATGCCTGTTTCAGGGTGTATACTTGAAATTAATAAAAAATTATTATCCAAACCAGAACAAATAAATAAAGATTCTTATAATAAAGGGTGGATGATTATAATAGAAATTTTATATATAAAAGAATATAAAAAGTTAATGTCTTTAGAAGAGTATAATAAATACATACAGAATCCCCCCATAAAATAAAGAAAAATACAATATGAGAAAGCATGATATTTTTTATTACCTTGATGATAAAAAAGTTGCAGAAAAAATAATTGATTTTAATCATAAAAATATTACGACTGTTCGTTTTTTAATACCTTCTATCCATTGTAGTTCTTGTGTTTTTATTTTGGAAAATTTATCTAAAATTCATAAAAATATTTTTGATTCTACTGTTGATTTTTCGAATAAAAAAATTAGTATAACATTTAATAATGTAGAATTTAAACTAAGTGATTTAGCGATTATGCTTGATAAAATGGGATATAGACCTGATGTAAATTTTGAATCAATAGAAAATAATCAAAAAAACACATTTGATAGAAAATTAATAGGGAAATTGGCAATTTCTTTTTTTTGTTTTGGAAATATTATGCTTTTAGCTATTCCAGAATATGTTGGAGCTTATAAAGATACATGGTATCTAGATCATAGAAATTTTTTTCGTTATCTCATGTTCATTTTATCTTTACCAGTCGTAATATTTTCTTTTGTTGATCATGTTAAATATGCCGTTTTAGGATTAAAAAAATATATTTTCAATATGGATATTCCTATTTCTATTGGGATATTTGTTCTTTTTTTTTGGAGTTCTTATGAAATTTTTTTTGATTTAGGTTCTGGATATTTTGATAGTCTTTCTAGTTTTTCTTTATTTTTATTGATAAGCAGAATATTGCAAATTCATACTCATAATAAAATTTTTTCTTTCAACAAAAATTATAAATCTTTCTATCCAATTTTAATTAAAAAAATACACAATAATAAAAAAGAAGAAAATATTTTACTTTCTTCTTTAAAAAAAGGAGATATGATTTTAATTAGAAATGAGGAAATCATTCCTGCCGATTCTATCTTGATAGAAGGAAATGCTATACTAGATAATAGTTTTATTACAGGGGAATCCTATTTAATAAACAAAAAAGTAGGAGAACGTATTTATGCTGGGTCTAAACAAAAAGGACAAGCTATTTTAATAAAAATTATTAAAAGTGTGGATCATAGTTATTTAAGTTTATTGTGGAATAAAAATAAATCTAAAAATTATTCTAAAAACTATTTAAATTCAATCTATACTAGATTCAGTAAATATTTTACTCCTACAATTTTGATGATTTCTATAATAACTGGAATGTACTGGTATTTTATAAAAAATGATATACAAAAAATATTTCAGACCACTTTTTCAGTTTTAATTATTACTTGTCCTTGTGCTTTAGTTCTTTCTACTCCATTGATATTTGGAAATATCATACGATTTTTTTCTAAAAAAGGTTTTTATATAAAAGATATTTTCACAATGGAAAGAATTTCTTCCATAAAAACTTTAATTTTTGATAAAACTGGTACCATAACGGATATAGATAAAGAAAAAATATGTTTTGTGGGAAATATTGAATATGAGGAAAAAAAAATTATAGCTTCTTTATTAAAAAATTCAAGTCATCCTTTAAGTCAAAAAATATTATCAGAATTATCTATAAAAAATTTTTATTCTATAGAAAATTTTAAGGAAATAATAGGGGAAGGGGTAGAAGGAGTGATTCAAAATATGCCAGTTAAAATAGGATCTACAAAATACTTAGGAATTAAAACCATAAAAAAAAATGAAAAAAATAAAACAAAAGTTTCTATTTCTATAAATAATAAATTTATAGGATATTTTTTATTTAGAAATTATTATCGTGAAGGAATAGAAAAAATATTTAAAGATTTAAAAAAATATAAAATAATTATTCTTTCTGGAGATCATAATAAATTGGAAGAAAAATATTTAAAATCTATTTTACCAAAATTCAGTAAGGTTATTTTTAATCAAAGTCCAGAAGATAAACTCAATTATGTTAAAGAACTACAAAAAAAAGGAGAAAAAATTATGATGTTTGGAGATGGAATTAATGATTGTGCCGCATTAAATCAAAGTGATGTAGGAATCGCTGTATCTGAATATACTACGAGTTTTTTCCCAAGTTGTGATGCTTTTTTGCAATCTAATTGTTTGAATAAAATTTTCTTTTTTTTGAAAATATCCAAAATATCTATAAAATTAGTGTTAATCAATTTTATGATTAGTTTATTTTATAATAGTGTAGGAATTGTGTTTGCTATTACAGGAAATTTAAGACCTTTTATCGCAGCTATTTTAATGCCTTTAAGTTCTTTATCTGTTATTTTTTTTTCTATTGTATCTACTTGGATAATTTCACGAAGATTAATATTTTAATATAAATTTTTTATTTATGGATATATTAATTATAATGATATTATCTAGTATTTCTTTAGGGGCTATTTTTCTTATATTTTTTTTAATTGGTCTTTATAATGGACAATTTGATGATTATGAATCTCCTAAGATTAGAATTTTAGTCGATGATATGGAAAAAAATTAATAATGATTTTCTGATGAAATTAAAAACATATTATTATAATAATCGTATTGTAAAAGCTTTTTTATACGCTACGATATTTTGGGCACTTATGGCATTTATAGCTGGATTATTTATTGCCTTATTATTATTTTATCCTGAACTTCCTGAATTTATTTTTAGAAGTAGACTTCAGTATTCTCAAGGAATCATGGGATTTGGACGATGGAGAATGTTACATACAAATACTGCTGTTTTTGCTTTTGTAGGAAATATAATTTTTACAGGGTATTACTATGCTTTGCAACGTTTATTAAAAACGAGAATTTTTAGTGATATTCTTAGTTGGATTCATTTTTGGGGATGGCAAATATTTATTCTTTCTACTTGGATTACTTTTTTGTTAGGAATAAATACAAGTAAAGAATATGCGGAACATGAATGGCCTATAGATATAGGAATTTTTTTTATTTGGATTATTTATGGAATTAATATGATAGGGAGTATTTTAAAAAGAAGAATTAAACATTTGTATGTCAGTATTTGGTTTTTATTAGGAACATGGGTTGCTGTAGCTATGTTACATTTATTTAACAATCTTGAATTACCTATATCTCTTTTATCTTTTAAAAGCTATTCTATATATGCTGGTGTACAAGATGCTTTAATGCAATGGTGGTATGGACATAATGCTGTTGCTTTTATTTTGACTACCCCTATATTAGGATTAATGTATTATTTTGTTCCAAAAGCATCTAATCAACCTATTTTTTCTTATAAACTTTCTATTATTCATTTTTGGTCCTTAATTTTCATATATATTTGGGCAGGCCCTCATCATTTAATGTATACATCGCTTCCTAATTGGGCTCAAATGTTGGGGACTATTTTTTCTATCATGTTGATCGCTCCTTCTTGGGGGGGGATGTTGAATGGATTGCTAACCTTAAGAGGATCTTGGGATCAAATGAAAACAAATCCTATTTTAAAATTTTTTGTAGTAGGAATCATTTGTTATGGTATGGCAACTTTTGAAGGACCTATGTTAGCTACTAAAACTCTTAATTCTATAGGTCATTTTACTGATTGGGTAATAGCTCATGTTCATTTGGGAACTTTAGGATGGAATGGTTTTATGGCTTTTGGAATTATGTATTGGTTGACTCAAAAAATATGGAATACAAAATTGTATTCTATATCATTAGCTAATATACATTTTTGGTTAGGGGTTTTAGGGATTGTATTATACATTTTTCCCATGTATTTTGGATCTATATTACAATCTGGAATGTGGAAAAAATTTAATCCAGATGGGACTTTAACTTATAAAAATTTTTTAGACTCTGTTTTATCTATTATTCCATTTTATAAAATAAGATTTATAGGTGGAATAATTTACTTTTTAGGTTTTGTTTTAATGATTTTTAATATTATTAAAACAATAAAAATGGGGTATTCATTTAATAATGAAGAATTTAAATGTAATCCATTTTATAGGGATGAAAAAGAAAAAAATGAAAAATTTCATAGTTGGTTAGAAAAAAAACCAATACAATTAACAATTCTTTCTTTTATAGCGGTAGCTATTGGAGGTTTTATAGAAATAATTCCTACTTTAGTAATTAAATCTAATATTCCTACTATTCATAGTGTTAAACCTTATAAAGCTTTAGAATTAGAAGGTAGAGATTTATTTGTTAGAGAAGGATGTAACGCATGTCATAGTGCACAAATTCGTCCGTTTAGAGATGAAGTTGTTCGTTATGGAGAATATTCTAAAGCTGGAGAATTTGTCTATGATCATCCATTTCTTTGGGGTTCTAAACGAACAGGACCAGATTTGGCTAGAGAAGGAGGTAAAAATCCTAATTCTTGGCACTATAATCATATGTATAATCCTCGTACTACTTCACCTGGATCTATTATGCCAAGATATCCTTGGCTTATTTATAATAAATTAGATAGATCTAATACAGAAAAAAAATTGAAAGCAATGGTAAAATTAGGAGTTCCATATACTTTGGAATATATAAAAAATGTAAATAAAGAAATGGATAGTCAAGCAAGTAAAATTGTATTTGATATTTATAAGGAATATCCTAATTTAAAGATAGAAATAGATCAACAAAAAAAAGTAGAAAATAAAAAATTTGTTCCTTTAGAAAAAAGAGAAATTATAGCTCTTATTGCTTATTTACAACGCTTAGGAACAGATATTAAATCTTAAATATGAATGATAAGTTTTTTTAAACAATATTTTACAGAAGAAAAAAATGTAGGATTTTTTCAATCTTTTATGTTAATTTTATTTTTATTAGTTTTCTTTTTAATTTTATTTTTTGTGTATTCAAAACCTAAAAAATATTATAAAGAAATAAGTTTAATTCCTTTAGAAGAATAAAAAAATAAAAGATAATGAGATCTAAAATTCCTTCTTTTATTATGATTCCTTCTTCTTTATCTGTTATAATATTTATGTTTTATGTATTTTTTAGAAGTTATAATTATATATCTTATTTAACCCATCCTATCACTGTATCTTTTTTTATTATAATTACGATATTATTGTGTATTTTGGAATGTGTTAATAATTTGATTTTTAAAGAAAAATTACAATTTCTTACAGAAGAAGAAAAAAGGAAAATTTTTGAAGAAAACGAAGGAAATTATTTTTATAGGTTTTATAGATTTATATTTCATAATCCTAAAAAAATGAATAATGGAGTAAAAAAAATAGATCATGGATTTGATGGAATTATAGAATTAGATAATAAATTACCAATGTGGTGGGTTCATCTTTTTTATCTTACAATTGTTTTTTCCGTAATTTATTTTTTTTCTTATTTATTCATGGATTTTTCTAATCCCTATAAAGAATATAATATAGCTTACAAAAATCAGTTGAAAAAAATAGAAATTTTTGAGAAAAATACTCCACAAGCAACTATAGAAAATGCTGTCTTTAATAAAAATTTAATTAATAGTGGAAAAACTCTTTTTGTGGAAAATTGTGCTACTTGTCATCAATCGGATGGAAGTGGAAATATAGGTCCTAATTTAACAGATGATTATTGGATAAATATAAAAGAAAAGGATTTATTTAAAAATATATTCTCTATAATATGGAATGGGAGCGATAATAATCCTACTATGCGTGATTTTGGAAAATCAGGAGAAATTAAAGGAAACGATATTGAAAAAATATCTAGCTATGTATATTTTATAAATCAATATTCTAAAAAACCTTTAACATATAAAGGGGCTCAAGGTAAAAAAATAATAGAATGGAGAAAAATATAATTTTTTTTATAAAGTTGGGATCATGTAAAATTTGAATTATGAAAATAAAATTCAATTGGGATACCGGAATTGTATTATCTTTATTTATTTTTGTAATCTTTATTCTTTATATTGCCTTTTTTTTCCCCCATGCAGAAAGCCAACTCGTATCAGATAGATATTATGAAGAAGAAATGAAATATCAGGATATTATAAATGAGAAAAAAAATGTATTAACACTACCTAAAAAAATAAAAGTTACCATTTTATCTTCTGGTATAAAAATTATATTTCCTCCTATTAATGATAATATTAATGGATTTTTTATTTTATTTAGATCTTCTTCTAAAGATTTAGACATAAGACGATCTTTTAAAATATTGAAATATTCAAATAAAATATTGTTTATTTCTAAAAATTTTTTAAAAAAAGGATATTATAAAATTATAATTAGATGGGTATCAGATAAAAAATATTTTTTTGAAAAAAATATTTTTTGGGAAAAATAACATTTTTTTTTTCTGTTTTCAGAATTCATAAATTAATATTATGAGAAAAAATATAAGTAATTTTCGTGAAGAATCTTTAAATTATCACAGTCAATTCCCTTCCGGAAAAATACAAATAACCCCTACAAAAAAATATAGTAGTCAAAGAGATTTATCTCTTGCTTATTCTCCAGGTGTTGCAGAACCTTGTAAGGAAATAGCTCGTTATTCTAACGAAGTATATAAATATACATCTAAAGGAAATCTTGTTGCAGTTATTACTAATGGATCAGCTGTATTAGGTCTTGGAGATATTGGGGCATTAGCTTCTAAACCTGTTATGGAAGGTAAAGCTCTTTTATTTAAAATATTTTCTGGAATTGATGTTTTTGATATAGAAATAGACGAATCTGATCCAGAAAAGTTTATAGAAATAGTAAAAGCGATTGCTCCTACTTTTGGAGGGATAAATCTAGAAGATATCAAAGCCCCAGAAGCTTTTAAAATAGAAAAAAGACTTAAAAAAGAGTTAAATATTCCTGTAATGCATGATGATCAACATGGAACTGCTATTATTTCTGGTGCTGCATTACTTAATGCTATTACCTGTGTTGGTAAAAAAATTAATAAAATAAAAATGGTTGTTAATGGAGCAGGTGCTGCTGCAATTTCTTGTACAAGAACATATAAGAAACTTGGCGTTAAATCTGAAAATATTCTTATGTTTGATAGTAAGGGTTTATTACATACTTCCAGAACAGATTTAAATAAAGAAAAAAAAGAATTTGCTGTGAGTACTTATAAAATTAAAAAATTGGAACAAGCTATTAAAAATGCGGATGTATTCATTGGGTTATCTATAGGGGGAATATTAACAGCTGATATGTTAAAAAGTATGTCTAAAGATCCGATTGTATTTGCTATGGCTAATCCTGATCCAGAAATAGATTACAATCTAGCAATAAAAGTACGTCCAGATATTATTATGGCTACTGGAAGGAGTGATTATCCAAATCAAGTAAATAATGTTTTAGGATTCCCTTATATTTTTAGAGGAGCACTAGATGTTCATGCTCATGTTATTAATGATCAAATGAAACTTGCAGCTGTATATGCTATAGCCTCTTTAGCAAAAGAACCTGTTCCAGAACAGGTAAATATTGTTTATAATAAAAAAAATATTTCTTTTGGAAAAGAATATATTATACCAAAACCTTTTGACAATCGTTTGATTACTCGTGTATCCCCTGCAGTAGCTCAAGCGGCTATGGATTCTGGAGTAGCAAAAAATCCTATTTCCGATTGGAAAATTTATAAAGAAAAGTTACTTGATAGAATGGGATATGAAAGTAAAATACTTAGAATGATTCAAAATAGAGCACGTACAAATCCTAAAAAAGTTGTTTTTTGTAATGGAGAAGAATACGAAATTCTTAAATCTGTTCAAATTCTTCATGAAGAAGGAATTGTTTCTGTTCCTGTTGTTTTAGGAAATGAAGATAGAATAAAACATTTAATTAATGAAAATAATTTAAACGTTGAATTAGAAATTATAGATCCAGAAAAAGAAGAAAATATAAAAAAAGTAGAATATTTTGCTAAAATTCTTTGGAAAAGAAGAAATAGAAAAGGCTTGACATTATATGATTCAAAAATACGTATGCGAACTAATGATCATTTTGGAGCTATGATGGTAGATCAAGGAGAAGCAGATGCAGTTATAACAGGATATTCACGAAGTTTTTCATTAAGTTTGCGGCCTATGTTAGAAGTAATTGGAAAAGAAAATTCTGTTAAAAAAATAGCGGGAATGATGATTTTATTAACTAAAAGAGGCCCTCTATTTTTAGCAGATACGGCAGTAATTCCAGATCCTACAAGTGAAGAATTAGCTAGAATAGCTCTTATGGCTTCTCATGTAGTGAGAGGATTTGACATTGAACCGCATATAGCTATGTTATCTTTTCAAAATTTTTCATCAAATTCCAAAACATCTTCTAAGGTATCTAAAACCGTAGCTTTTTTACATAAAAAATATCCAGATCTAATAGTAGATGGAGAATTACAACCTGATTTTGCTTTAAATGAATTTTTATTAGCTAATAAATTTCCTTTCTCTAAACTTGTTCAAAAAAGAGCAAATATTTTTATTTTTCCAAATCTAGAATCAGGAAATTTAACTTATAAATTTATTAGAGGATTAGGAAATGTTCAAACTATTGGTCCTGTTATGTTAGGTATGCGAAAACCAGCACATGTTATGCAAATGCAATCTAATATAGAAGAAATAGTGAATTTAGCTACTTTATCTGTAATAGATGCACAAATTAGAACAAATTAAAAACATGTGTTTTAATCAATGCTTTTTTTCCGAAAATAATTCGAACTTTTTTTTCAAAAAAAGTAGGAAGATAACTAGATGTATAAAAAATAGGGAACTTTTTATAGGGGGAATGAAGACACAATAATTTTTTTTCATTTAATTTTTTTTTTATTTCTTCCACTACTATTTTTTGTATATCAATTAAATGAACTTGTCCATGATAAAAATTTTCTATTTGTTGTTTCAAAAATAAATAATGAGTACAAGCCAGTAATAGCGTATCTATTGATTTAAAATAATTTAAATAATTTTTTATCAAAAAATTTATTTTTTTTATTTCAAAACCTTTTTCAATAATGGGAGCTAATAAAGGAGTAGATATTTGAATTACATCTAAATGATGATGATATTTTTTTATTTTTTTTATATAAAAATTGGAACGTATGGTAGCAGGTGTAGCGATGATCCCTATTTTTTTGGAAGAAAACAAAATTTTATTTTTTACTATAGGATCTATAACATTAAATATTAATATTTTTTTATGAAATTTTTTATAAATTACATCTAAAGCATTAGATGATATAGAATTACATGCAATTACTAAAGCTTTACATTTTTTTTTATAAAGAAAAGAAGCTATTTTTATAGAATTTTTTATAATAAAATTTTTAGATTTTTCTCCGTAAGGCATATTTTTAGTATCTCCAAAATAGATAAAATATTCATTAGGCATCTGTATTTTTATTTCTTTAGCGATAATAAGGCCGCCAATACCAGAATCAAATATTCCTATTGGAGATAATCTACTTATTTTCATAATTAAAAAAAATATAGATAAAACGATTTTTTATGGTAAAAAAAAGATAAAAAAAATTAATCTATAAACTAAAAAATTAATTTAAAAATAATTTTTTACTTAATTTTTTTTTAAATCTAGCAGCTTTATTCACATGTATAATATTTTTTTTTGCTAGTTTATCTATCATAGAAATTACAATAGGATACTGTTCCTTATTTTTATTATTTAATAATTTTTTGATAGCTGTTTTTGTACTTTTACATACATATTTATTACGTACCCGTCTGGTATAGTTTTGTCTAATTCTTTTTAGAGAAGATAAATGATTAGCCATAAAAATAATGATTATAGTATAGAATTAATAGCCCATAGGGGAATCGAACCCCTCTTTCCAGGATGAAAACCTGACGTCCTAACCAATAGACGAATGGGCCTTCAATCAAATAATTAGAAATACAAATTATATTTTTTTTATATTTAATACAAGTATTTTATTTACATTTATTATCCTCTTTTATTATTAGTCTTTTTTTTTAAAAAAACAGAATTATACAAGTACTATATCTTTACTAAAGATAGATATATGGTAAAAAAAATAGAAATATATTGTGCTTAAAAATGTTTTATTTTATAAAAAAAAATATTTTTACCTAAAAATCTAAAAAGTATTATTTATTTTCAATTGAAAACCCTAAAAATTTTAAGTCTTTCCAAAAATTAGGATATGATTTTTCTACAACATTAGGGTCTTCTATTTGTAACGAAGAACATAATCCCCATGGGGAAAAAGACATGGCCATTCTATGATCCTGATACGTTTTTATCCTTATATTGGTTTTTATACTTTTATAAAAATCTATTATTTCTAAATAAGAGTCCGTTATTTTTGTTATAACCCCTAATTTTAATAGTTCTTTTTTTAATGCTTGCAATCTATCTGTCTCTTTAATTTTTAACGTTTCTAATCCTTTTAAACTACATTTTATACCAAGAGCAGCACAAGTTACAACAATAGTTTGTGCAATATCTGGAGTTTTATTTAAATCCAATTCAATAAATTTTGGAAAAATAAAATTTAATTTTTTTTTTAATGTTATTACATTTTTATTAAAAACGGTAGTTATTCCAAAACATCTATCGTAGATACTAGCAATTTCTCTATCTCCTTGTAAACTATTATTGTTATATGAACATAAAGTAATGTCGCTTTTTTTTGCTATAACTGACATAGAATAATAATAAGATGCTGAACTCCAATCGGATTCTATAAAAAAATATTTTTTAACCTTATCTTTAACCGGATAAATTTGTATAATTTTTCCTTTCCAATCAGCTTTTATTCCTGCTAAGGTTAATAAATCAAAAGTCATTTTTATGTATGGAATAGATGTAATGTTCCCTTTAAGATAAATTTTAAGTCCCATTTTAAATTGACTAGCTATTAACATTAAAGAACTAATATACTGACTGCTAATTTTTGCATCTATATCTATTTTCCCTCCTAAAATTTTTTTGCCAAAAATTTTTATTGGTGGATAACCCTCTTTTTCCAAATAAAAAATTTTTCCACCTAACTCTCTTAAAGCTTTTACAAGTACATAAATGGGTCTTTCTTTCATCCTATATGATCCTGTTAATACGATTTCTTTTCCATTTTGTATTGATAAATAAGAAGTTAAAAAACGCATAGCAGTTCCAGCATGATGAATATCTAATATACTAGAAGTACTAGTTAAACTTTTTTTTAATACCTCTGTATCTTCACAATTAGAAATATTTTCAATATGAATATCATCTTTATAAATAGCCTTTAAAATTAAAAGACGATTAGATATACTTTTAGATCCCGTAATAGATATAGAACCTGATAAAAAACTTTGTTTTTTATAAATATTAATGTAAGAAGACATATATTATTTTAATTTTTCATTTTCATGGTGTCTTCCATGATCCCTTATTTCCTTTTTTTTCAATTTTTTATGAAAGGATTTTTCCAAATCAATTCCAGTTTGATTTGCTAAACAAACTAAAACAAACAAAACATCTGATAACTCTTCTCCAAGATCTTCATTTTTTTTTAAATTTTTTTGTTTCGATTGTTCTCCATAATTTCTAGCAATAATTCTAGAAACTTCCCCTACTTCTTCTGACAAAAGAATAGTGTTAGTTAATACATTAAAATAACGAATACCATGATGAATAATCCAATTATGAACTAATTTTTGTATATTTTTTATTTCCAAAATTTATTGATTTTTCTTTTTTAATAAAAGTAGAACATGATTTATAATAGAATCATAATCTATTTTATATTTTTTTAAAAGTTCCATAGGTTTTCCGCTTTCACCAAAAACATCATTTACAGCTACTAAACTTTGAGGAATAAAACATTTTTTAGTAGTAAGTATTCTTGCTATACTCTCCCCTAATCCTCCCAAATAATTGTGTTCTTCTGCAGTAACAATACATTTTGTTTTATTAACAGACTTAAAAATAGTTTCTTCATCTAATGGTTTAATTGTATGAATATTAATAACTTCACATTCTATTCTTTTTTTTTCATACAAAATTTTAGATGCTACTAACGATTCCCATACTAAATGTCCTGTGCTAACAATGGTAACATCTTTTCCCTCTGTTAAAACAACAGCTTTTCCTATTTCAAATATTTGGTTTTCATTTGTAAAATTAGCTACTGCAGGACGACCAAATCGCAAATATACTGGACCAAAATAATTAGATATAGCTAAAGTAGCGGCATAAGTTTGATTATAATCACAAGTATTAATAACAGTCATTCCAGGTAACATTTTCATCATGCCAATATCTTCTAAACTTTGATGTGTAGCTCCATCTTCTCCTAGAGTTAATCCAGAATGAGACGCACATATTTTTACGTTTTTATAAGAATATGCAATTGATTGACGTATTTGATCGTATACACGAGATGTAGCAAAGTTAGCAAATGTTCCAGCAAATGGAATATATTTCCCAATGCTAAGTCCAGCTGCTATACCAATCATATTTGCTTCTGCTATTCCTATTTGAAAAAATCTTTCTGGAAATTCCTTAGAAAAGGTATTCATAAATAAAGAGCTAGTAAGATCCGCACATAATGCTACTATTTTTTTATTTTTTTTACCTAAAAAAGATAAAGCTTCCCCAAATCCAGCTCTAGTTTCTTTTAGTCCTTTATTTTTATATTGTTTCATAAATTTTTCTATTTTAATGGATAATCTCCTAAAAAAGTTTCTGGTAGTTGACATAACGCTTTTTCTAATTCTTCTTTATTAGGATATTTTCCATGCCATGTATTATTTCCTACCATAAAATCAACTCCATATCCCATTTTAGTATATAGTATAATTAAAACGGGTTTTTTTTTACCAGTTTCATTTTTAGCCTTTTTTAAAACATCAATAACTTTTTCAATTTTGTTTCCTTCTAATTCTTCTATAACTTCCCAATCAAAGGATTCAAATTTTTTTTTTAAATTTCCAAGAGGCAATACTTCATCTGTAGTTCCATCTATTTGTTGTCCATTATAATCTACAGTTGCTATATAATTATCTATTTTTCTAGCACCTGCATATAAAACGGCTTCCCAAATTTGTCCTTCATTTAATTCTCCATCTCCATGTAAACTATAAATAATGCTATTCCATTCTTTATTTAATTTTTTTGATAAAGCAGCGCCAATAGATACAGACATTCCTTGTCCTAAGGATCCAGAAGAAATTCGTATTCCAGGTAGTTTAGTATGTACAGATGGATGTCCTTGTAAACGAGAATTTAATTTTCTAAAAGTAGATAATTCTTTAATAGGAAAAAAACCAGAATGAGCCAATATACTATAATAAACAGGTGAAATATGCCCATTAGATAGAAAAAAAAGGTCTTCTCCTTTACCATCCATGGAAAATTTATTTGGATTATAATGCATTATTTTTTTATATAAAGCCACAAAATATTCTGTACATCCCAAAGATCCACCAGGATGTCCAGATTTTGCTTCATAAACCATACGAAGAATATCTCTTCTTACTTGAACACATAAATCCTTTAAATAACGTACCTTCACATTCATATTAAAATTTAAATTTTAAAATTTTTTTTGTATATTTTTTATTAATTATATCACAAATATCTCACAAAAGTAATAATTAATTATGAGTATTCTAAATAGAAAGGCTAGATTTCAATATCATTTTATAGAACATTATATGGCTGGAATACAATTATTTGGAACAGAAGTAAAATCTATTAGACAAAATAAAGTAAATATTATGGATAGTTTTTGCCAAATAAAAAATGGAGAATTGTATTCTATAAATATGTACATAGCTGAATACAAATTTGGAACAAACTGGAATCATTCAATTAGAAGAGAAAGAAAATTATTATTAAAAAAAAAAGAATTAATAAAAATATATAAAAAATTGAAAAATACAGGGTTAACTATTATTCCCATAGAATTATTTTTTAATGATAAAGGATATGTTAAACTAAGAATAGTTTTAGCAAAGGGTAAAAAAATATACGATAAACGTGAATTTTTGCGTAAAAAAGATTTTACTAGGGAAGTAAAACACTCGAAATTATTTTATTAATTAAATCAAATATTTATATTTGTTTAGATTCAAAGAAATTATAGTTTTATGAAAAACGTCAATTTTTTTATTATTGCTTTATTCGCTTTTTTTTCATCTGTCTTCTCTCAAGATTCTAAAGAAAGATGGTTTGTCCGAATTGGAGCACATGATATTAATTATTTTCCTATAACATCTCCTTTTAAAGGTTTTTTTCTTAAAAAGAATAATAGTTTTAATCCTATCATATCTAATATAGAATTAGAACATAACATAAAAAAACATATAGGTTTATATTTAGATGCATCATTAGGAATGGTGGACAATAACAGATGGAGAATAGGAAATGCTTTTTTTGTTAAATTGAGTCATGGGGTAAATTTATATATTTTTCCACATTACAAAATAGATCCCTATATAAGATTGGGAGCAGGGTTTCACAAATTTAATGGATACAAAGAAAGAGAGTTGAGAATAGCCGAAACAAAGTATTTTAAAACGAATAAAAATAATTTTTTTGTATTGGACGGAGGATTAGGTTTAAATTTGTGGATAGTTTCTAATTTTGGAATTAATTTACAAAGTACTTATAATCAAGTCTTTGCTTACCAAACAAAAGATTATTTGAATTTTTGGAAACATAATATCGGTATGATTTTTCGTTTTGGTAATTTAAAATTTTTAGAAAATAACGTTAAAAATAACGTTAAAAATAAAAAAATAGTAGAAATAGATCAAGATCATGCTTCTTTTCCTTTAATAAAAGAAAAAGAAGATAAAAATTTTCAGGAAAACAAAATTTGTTGTCAAGAAGATTTAGATCATGATGGAGTTTTGGATAAAGAAGATTTATGTCCAAATCTATTTGGATTAAAAAAATTTAAAGGTTGTCCTGATACAGATTCAGATAATGTTCCAGATAATGAAGATAAATGCCCTAAAAAATTTGGTAAAAAAGAAAATCAAGGATGTCCTGATGTTATTTTTAGCCCTATTTTATTTGATAGTGGAAAATTTTCATTATCTTATCGTTCTTTGGTAATTATTGATGAGATTGCTGAAATAATAATAAATAATTTTACTAATTTTAAATTTTATATAGATGGATTTACAGATTTTAATGGAAAATCCTCTAAAGTTTTGTCTCTAAAAAGAGCCAACGCCGTATTTGAAGCTTTAATTTATAGAGGAGTAGATCCTACTAGGATAGTAATTAGAGGATTAGGAGTAGGTAAAAAAAAGGGTAAAGGGAAAGGTAAAGGAAGACGTGTTGAAATTACAATACGTAAATAATGAATCATGAATAATAAAAAAACCTCTTGAAATCAAGAGGTTTTTTTATTTACATAAAAAGATATGTATATACTCACTTGATAAAGTATAAGCAGAGGAATTAAAACGATTATTGTACTTAAAATATCTCCAGGTGTAATAGCAGAAGCTATAATTAACAGAATCATAAAAGCATGTTTTCTGTATTTTTTTAAAAAAAAATAGGAAATTAATTCCATTTTAGTAAGAAAAAATATGAAGAATGGAAATAAAAAAAGAATCCCCATAGATAGTACAGAATGTATGATCAAAGATATGTAATCAGATAAATCAAATATATTTTTCGGAATATGACTTATTTTAAAAGAATATCCAAAATGAATTAGAAACGGACATAATATAAAATAACCAAATAAAACTCCTAATATAAATAAAATAGACCCCATTAAAAGTATTCCTACAGAATATTTTTTTTCTTTATCTGAAAGAGCAGGTTTTATGAATTTCCAAAATTCATAAAAAACATAAGGAAAAGATAAAATGAATCCTCCTATAAAACAAGTCCACATATAAATATGAAATTGTCCAAATATTTGTCTATTTTGTATCTCTAAATTTTGTGAAAAAAAAGATACAGAATTTAAATGAACACCTAAAAAAGTATTTGTTAATTTATAAAATATACGATAAGTAATGAAATCCGTTTTTGACGGACCAAAAATAATACAATCAAAAATAATATTTTTATTATTCATTAAAATAATCATTGCAATTATAATTGCACAAAAACAATGAATTATATGTTTTCTAAGTTCTTCAATATGTTTCCAAAACGGCATTTTATTTTCGTCCATCTATATATAATAATATTTTTTTTGATAAAAAATTGTAATTTTTATTGAATATTTTAAAAATTTCATATAAATGAAATGTGGAATTATTGGTCTTCCAAATACAGGAAAATCAACATTTTTTAACCTTATTTCTAATTCTAAAGCTTTATCAAAAAATTTTCCTTTTTGCACCATAGAACCTAATTATGGAGTAACAAAAGTTATAGATCCAAGGCTATACAAACTAAAAAAAATCATTAATCCAATAAAAATTATTCCATATAAAATAAAAATAGTAGATATAGCTGGATTAATTAAAGGATCACATAAAGGAGATGGATTAGGAAATAAATTTTTATCTCATATTCGTGAAACAAATGTCATGATTCATATGATACGTTTATTTAACGACATCAGTGTTCTTCACATAGAAGGATCTATCAATCCTATTAGAGACAAAGAAATTATTGACATAGAATTACAATTAAAAGATTTAGAAACAATAGAAAAAAGATTAGAAAAAATAACTAAAAAAAATAAAACGAATAAATCTATAAATATACTGAAACAAGTTTTTTCCTTTTTAAAAAAAGGAAAAAATATTAGAATGTATCCATTTAAAGATGATGAAGAAAAACATATAAAGGATTTACAGTTACTAACTATTAAACCTGTTATTTATGTATGTAATATAGATAATGAATTGAATGAGGAGATACATTTACATATAAAAAATATGAAAAAAATAGTAGAAACGGAGAATTCTACTTTGGTAGTTTTATCGTTGAAAAAAAATTGCTATGGTATTGATAAAGTTCTTCAAAAAGCTTATAGCTTATTAAAATTACAAAGTTTTTTTACGGTAGGAAAAGAAGAGATACGAGCTTGGTCTATTCCAAATCCATGTACCGCTTATGAAGCTGCTTCCGTAATTCATACAGATTTAAAAAAAGGATTTATAAAAGCAGAAATTATTCATTATAATGATTTTATAAAATATGGATCAGAAGAAAAAGTAAAAAAAGCGGGAAAATTTTTATGGGCAGGAAAAAATTATTTAATTCAAGATGGAGACATCATTTATTTTAGATTCAAAAAATAGAGTTATTAATTTCTTGTAAAGTTTCAAAAATTAATAAGATAGCTCTTTCTACATCTTTTTTATGAACCATTTCTACTGTTGTATGCATGTATTTAAGAGGAATGGATATTAAAGCAGACGATACTCCTTTATTCGAATAAGCAAAAGCATCTGTATCTGTTCCCGTAGATTTAGATGAAACTAAACGTTGAAAACGTATTTTTTTACTATTAGCAGTATGAATAATAAGTTCTCTAATATTTTTTTGTATCGAAGGAGCGTATCCAATTACAGGTCCTAACCCACATTTAACATCACCTTGTATTTTTTTATCAATCATAGGACTATAAGTATGATGTGTTACATCCGTAACAATTGCCATATTCGGTTGTATAGTTTTAGAAATCATTTTAGCTCCTTTTAATCCTACTTCTTCTTGAACTGAATTAACTATATATAATCCAAATTTTAAATTTACACCATTTTCCATAATCATTTTCGCAACTTCTGCTATTATAAACCCTCCAATTTTATTATCTAATGCTCTAGCTACAAAATAATTGTTATTCATTATCAAAAATTTATCAGAATAAGTAATAACACAACCTACATGAACCCCTATATTTATAGCTTCAATTTTACTAGAAACACCAATATCCACAAATATATTATCTACATTAGGAGATTTTTCTTCTGAAGATTTTCTTGTATGAATAGCTGGCCATCCAAATACTCCATGTACAAATCCTTTTTTTGTATGAATAATGACTCTTTTAGATGGAGCAATTTGATGATCTGATCCTCCATTACGAGATACATATATAATACCATCTTCAGTTATATAATTAACATACCAAGATATCTCATCAACATGAGCTTCAATAATTAATTTATATGAAGAATTAGGATTGATTATAGCTACAGCTGTCCCATATAAATCCGTTTGAATTTTTTTTACATAAGAACTAATGTAGTTCATCCATATTTTTTGTCCTTCACTTTCGTCTCCTGTTGGAGAGTACCCATTTAGATATTTTTCAAGAAATTTCAAAGAATCACTGGTAATTGAATAATTATTCATTTTTTTTTATTCTAATTTTTAATAAAAATATTTCCTTGAAATATAAATTCTACAGGGCCAGTTAAATAAATATCTTTATACTCTTTTTTTATTTTTCTAAATGAAACCCATAATTTTCCTCCTTTAGTTTTAACTAAAATTTTTCTTATTTTACTAGAAATTTTATCCGTTTGACATGCGGCAATAACAGAAGCAGTCACACCTGTTCCACAAGATAAAGTTTCTTTTTCCACACCTCTTTCATAAGTACGAACTTGTAAAATATTATTTTCAAGTATTTCTACAAAATTAACATTTACTCCTTTTTTTAAATATATATTTTGAAATCTAATTTTTCTACCTTCTTTATCTACATTCATTTCGTTTATGTTTTCTACAAAAACTATATGATGAGGAGAACCCGTATTTAAAAAAACATGTTTTGGATGAATTTCTATTTCATTTACATCTAGTAAATTAATGGAAACTAAATTTTTTGTTTTTATATATCCATCATGATATCCATCTATAGCTCTAAAATGAATTTTATTTTCTTTGTATATACCTAATTTTTTGGAAAAAAAAATAGCACATCTTCCTCCATTTCCACACATCGTACTTTCTTTCCCATCGGAATTGTAATATTTCATATAAAAATCACTTTTATAATCATCTTTAATAAAAATAATTCCATCTGCTCCAATTCCAAAATGCCTATTACATAATTTTTTAAATAAAAAAGAATCTTCCTTAACTATTTTACCCCTAGAATCTATTAATATAAAATCATTTCCTGTTCCATGATATTTAAAAAAACTCATATTCATAAACAACGAAGTTAACATTATTTTTTAAATAAAATTATGAACACTTGAGCACTTATCTATTCTATTCTATATATTTGTAGAGAGTAATAATCAAAATATGAAGAGAATAGTTTTTTATATGATTTTTAGCAGTTTAATAAGTTCAATTATAACCATTGCTGCATATAAACAATACACGAAAGAAGAACCTTTATTTTTTCCATATACATCATCTTCTTCTCCTAAAACAAAACTTACTTCATCTGATTCTTCCTCATTGGTTAGTTCTGCTGGACTACCTGATTTTACAAGAGTAGTAAAAAAAACAATACATGCAGTAGTTAATGTGAAAAACTATTCAAAAAAATATAGTAGTCAATTTGATCCATTTGATTTATTTTTTGGATTTCCTGATGATTTCGGAAATAGAGGAAAAAAACCTCAAAAAAATGACTTGCCTGGACTTCATGGATCAGGAGTAATAATCTCTCCTGATGGATATATAGTTACCAATAACCATGTCATAAAAGATGCAGAAAAAATTGAAATTTCTCTCAGCGATCAAAAAACTTATCGAGCTAAATTAATAGGGACAGATCCAAGCACGGATATAGCATTATTGAAAATAAGTGAAAAAAATTTACCTTTTATTTATTTTTCTGATTCTAATAAAGTGCAGGTAGGAGAATGGGTTTTGGCTATAGGAAATCCTTTTGATTTAAACTCTACTGTTACAGCAGGGATAATAAGTGCAAAAAATAGAAGTTTAGGAATATTAAGAGGAGAAACACAATCCTCTATTGAATCTTTTTTTCAAACAGATGCAGCAGTGAATCCTGGAAATAGTGGAGGAGCTTTAGTAAATACTAATGGAGAATTAATTGGAATTAATACTGCTATCTCTTCAGCTTCAGGAAATTTTATAGGATATAGTTTCGCTGCTCCTTCTAATTTAGTAGCAAAAGTAGTACAGGATATAAAAAAATACGGTACGGTACAACGTGCATATTTAGGAATTAGAGGGATGGATCTTTCTAAGATAGAATATTTAAAAGCTTATAATAAGGAAACACATCAAAGTATAAAACAACAACAAGGGTTTTTAATAGGAGAAGTATTTAATAAAAGTGGAGCTTCAGATGCAGGTCTTAAAAAAGGAGATATAATAAAAAACATAGACGGGACACCAATACAAAATATTGCAGATTTATCATTTATTGTAGGAACAAAACATCCAGGAGATAAAGTAAAAGTGAATATAATCCGTAACGGAAATAAAAAAACTTTTAACGTTACTTTAAAAGATATGCAAGGAAGAACAAAAATAAGAACTAGGGAGGAAATTTCTCCATCTGAATTGTTAGGTGGGACATTTGAATCACTTAACCAAGAATGTAAAAAATATTTTGGTATTGATTATGGAATTAGAATAAAAGAAATAAAAACAGGTCGTTTAAGTACTATAGGTATGGAAGAAGGAGATATTATTTTATCCATTAATGGAGAAAAAATGAGAAAACCTAATGATGTAGATCGCGTTTTAAAAAAATATTCTGGAGATGTCACCATAAAATCTATTAAACAAAATGGACAAGTATATATAGCAGGATTTGAAATGAATTAATATGTACTTCTCTTCCAATAAAAAAACCATGTAATGATTCCAAAAATCACATTAGGTAACCAAACAGATAAATAAGAAGGGATATAATTTTTAGTAGAGTATATTTTTGCAATTTCTATGAAAAAAATATAAAAAAAAGCTAATATAAACCCTATAATAATATTATAACCTATTTCTCCTTTTTTTATTTTTGAAGAGATAGATAACCCTAAAATAGTAAATATAAAAGTGGAAAAAGGTAAACTTGTTCTTTGATGATATTCATTTAAATATATATTTACATTTCTTTTTTTTCTTTCCATATCAATAAACTTTTTAAGTTCAGAAATATTCATAGTTTCTGCTATGTATTCTTCAGGTAAAAATTCTTCCGGAGTTATTGGAATTTTTTTTATTTTGTAAACTCCTCTAATAACAAAATCATGATTTTTTTTTATTGTAGTTTCTATGTAATCATATAAAATGTATATTCTATTTTTTTGGGACCAAAAAATATTTTTAGATTTTAAAATATATATTAATTGATTCCTATCAAATTTTTGATATACACATTCTTTTCCTATATTTTTTTTTTTTGAGAAATTTCGAATAAAAATATATTCATTATTTGAAATTTTAGTGCTAATCGGTTGATTTTTTTCGTATTTTTTTTTATATTTTGAACTTAATAAATATTTATAATGAAATTCATTTTTTTTTTATTAGCTATAGGTAAAAAATAATAATTTATTAATAACGCTACAATTCCTATTATAAAAGCTGATATCAAATAAGGAATGGCTAATCTTTTAAAACTAATGCCGCTTGATAAAATAGCCGTAATTTCTGAATTTTTTGTTAATTTAGATGTTAAAAAAATAACAGATAAAAAAACGGTAATAGGAGAAAAAGTATTAGCTAACCATATGGACCAAAAGGGATAATAAAAAATTAAAGCCTCTTTAATTGATCCTTGATTATTTTCCAAACGATGCATACGTTGAGAAATGTCAATAACAACAGATAGTAATAACAATGATATAGTAATAAATAAAAAAGTACCGAGAATATTACGAATAATATAACGATCTAAAATTTTCATAAGCGTTCTTTTAATAAAGGAATTACCGATTTTTTCCAAGAAAAAAAATTATTATTCAAAATATGAATTCTTGCTTCTTTAATTAAATTAGAGTAAAAATAAAGGTTATGGATAGATGCAATTTCTTTTGCTAAATTCTCTTTGGATAAAAAAAGATGTCTTACATAAGATTTACTATACAATTTATCTACAAAAGAATTTCCTAATTCATCTAAACAAGAAAAATCTTTCTTCCATTTTTTATTTTTTATATTTATTATACCTTTCCATGTAAAAAACATTCCATGACGTCCATTTCTTGTAGGAATAACGCAATCGAACATGTCTATACCAAGAGAAATTCCTTCTAAAATATCTACAGGATTCCCTACTCCCATTAAATATCTAGGTTTTTTTTTAGGTAAAATATCTGTTAATAAATCAGTAATATTGTATGTTTTTTCTTTATTTTCTCCTAAACTTAATCCACCTATAGCATAACCATCAGCTTCTAACAATGAAATTTCTTCTGCAGAAGATTTTCTTAAATCTGGATAAATACTTCCTTGTATAATAGGAAAAAAACTTTGCTTATAATTATATTTTTCTGGATTATTTTGTAAATAAAAAAAACATTTTTTTAACCAACGGTGTGTTTTCATTATAGATTTTTTAGCCTCTTTATGGCTACAGGGGAAAGGAGGACAATCGTCAAAAGCCATCATAATATCTCCGCCTATGAACCTTTGAATTTCCATTGATCTCTCTGGAGAAAAAAAATGATAGGATCCATTTATTATAGATTGAAATAAAACTCCATTTTCCGTGATTTTATTCAATTTTCTCATAGAAAAAATTTGAAAACCTCCACTATCTGTTAATATAGACTCATTCCAATTCATAAAAGAATGAATTCCTCCTGCCTGATATAATATTTCAATTCCTGGTTGTAAATGTAAATGATAAGTATTACCAAGAATAATTTTTGAAATTTTATGTAGTTCATGTATAGGAACTGATTTTACATAACCTTTTGAAGCAACTGGCATAAAAATAGGAGTTTTTATTTTACCATGATCTGTTTCTATAATTCCTGCTCTTGCTTTAGAAAATCTATCCGTTTTTATCAAATAAAATTTCATTTTAAAAAAAATTTTTTTTTAAAAAATTATAACGATATATGTATGCAACATATCGTTATAAAGCATAATTTCGTAAAAAAATGGATTTTAAACATCATTTTTCCCATCATAAGCCAGTTTTATTAAAAGAAAGCATAAAAAATTTAATCACAGATAAAAATGGTATTTATGTAGATGCAACATTTGGTGGAGGAGGACATTCTTATGCTATTCTAAAAAAATTAAATAAAGGAGCTACTTTAATAGCTTTAGATCAGGATAAAGAATCCATAAAAAGAAATTTTATTAAAGATAAACGTTTTCATCTATTTCACAATAATTTTATTCATATACGAGATATTTTGAATAAAAATCGTATAGAAAAAGTATCAGGAATATTAGCGGATTTAGGTATTTCATCTTTACAAATAGATAATCCTACAAGAGGATTCTCTAATCAATTTAACTGTATTTTAGACATGAGAATGAATCAAGAATCTTCTTATTCTGCTCAAAATGTACTGAATGAATGTTCTAAAAAAGAGTTATTTCATATATTTCATGAATATGGAGAATTTAAAAATGCAAAAAAAATTGCGGAAAAAATATTAAAAAAGCGTTTTAAAAAAAATATTACTACGACTTTAGATTTAATTAGTCTTTTTATAATTAAGGGTTCTTTTAAAAAAAGAAAAAGGTTTTTAGCTAGACTATTCCAGTCTATACGAATAAAAGTTAATAATGAAATTAATATTTTCAAGAATCTTTTATTGGAATCTTCTAAAATGATTCTACCAGGAGGTAGAATAGCTGTTATTTCATATCATTCAATAGAAGATAGAATTGCAAAATATTTTTTTAAAAAGGGAATTTTAATAAATAAAATGAATTTTGAAATTCTTCCATTTAGAATGATACATAAGAAAGTAATTAAACCAACCCTTAAAGAAATAATAAATAATCCTAGATCCAGAAGCGCTAGATTAAGAATCGCAGAAAAAGTAAATAAAAAATGAAAACATATATAAAAGATATCCTGAAAGGAAAATTTTTAGTAAAAAAAAATGCTTATCGCAATTGGTATTTTATTGTTTTTCTTACTGTATTATCTTTAATAAGCATTACTAGTTCACATATGATGGACAGAAAAATTAGAAAAATAACTAAAATTAGTGAAGAAATAAAAGAACTAAGATCTGAATATGTAGATATACATAGTCAATGTATGCAAATGCAATTGGGATCTTTTCTCAAAAAAAAATTAGTTAATGGGTTAAAACATTTAGAGGAACCTCCATATGAATTAATTTTAGAAAAAAAACAAGAGATGGATCCAATATAATAAAAAATGAAACGAAAAAGATATATTTTATTATATAAATCTTACTTAATTGGTTTTTTATTCATCTTTATTTCAGCACTAATTATTTTCAATTTATTCTATATTCAAAATGATTCAGAAGGATATAAAAAATCTGTTATAGAAAAAACGATTAGAATCAATTTAATTAAGGCTAAACGTGGAAAAATTTTTGCATCAGATAGTAGTATTTTAGCTATGTCTGTCGTAAGACATGATATTCACATTGATTTTAGATCTATATCTGAAAAATTATTTCAAAAAAATATTCACTCTTTATGTAATTCATTGGAATTTTTATTTAAAAAACCAAAATTTTTTTTCTATAAAAAATTTCAATACGAAAAAAAAAGGGGGAATAGATATTTTTTGCTAGCAAAAAATTTAGATTATCCACATTTCAAAATATTACGGAATTTACCCATTTTCAATAAAGGACAAATACGGGGAGGTTTTATTGTAGAAAAAAAAATATGCAGAGTTCATACATTAGAAAATATTGGGAAAAGAACATTAGGATATGATGATCATAGAGGAAAAGTAGGATTAGAAGGAGCTTTCAGTAAATATTTGAAAGGAAAAAATGGAAAAAGATTAGAACAACGTATCAGTTATAAAATATGGAAACCATTAAAATCAGGAAATGAAATAGATCCAGAAGATGGAAAAGACGTTTATTCTACTATAGATATATATTTACAAGATATAGCCTATCATGCATTACTTCAAGAATTATATATCTCTCAAGCAGATCATGGATGTGTTATTCTTATGGATGTAAAAAGTGGAGAAATTCCTGCTATGATAAATCTGGAAAAAACAAAAAAAAATACTTACGAGGATTTAAGGAATTTTTCAGTATGGGAAGGAAGTGAACCAGGATCAACTTTCAAAACCATGTCTATTCTGGCGGCTTTAGAAGATAAAAAAATAGATATTAATATGATTGTCAATATAAAAGGTGGAGTAATGGAATTAAGAGGAAAAAAAATACGTGATAGTCATTATAGTGGATATGTAGAAATGAATCCAAAAAAAATTTTAGAATTATCTTCAAATGTAGGAATTGCAAAAATTATTTATGATAATTATAAAAAAAATCCGGAAAAATTCATAAAACACTTATGTGATTGGAAATTAGATAAAAAAATAGGAATAGATATTCCAGGAGAAAGTATCCCCTTTATCCCAAAACCTGGAAAAAAAAATTGGAGTAGCATTACATTACCATGGATTACTTTTGGATATAACATTAAACTGACTCCTTTGCAAATACTTACTTTTTATAATGCTATAGCGAACAAAGGAAAAATGATTAAACCTTTATTTATTAGAGAAATAAAACATCATGGTAAAAGTATAAAAAAATATACAAAACCTATTGTAATGAATTCTTCAATAGCTGAAAAATCCTCTATAATAAAAATTCAAAATATGTTAGAAGGAGTTGTAAAAAATGGAACAGCTAAAAAATATTATAATACAGAATATCCCTATGCAGGAAAAACTGGAACTACACAGTTAAATTATTGGATAAAAGGGGCTACAGTATCTTATAATAGTTCTTTTGTAGGATATTTTCCTGCTAAAAATCCAAAATATTCTTGTATTGTAGTTATTTCAAAACCAAAAAAAGGATATTACGGAATTGAAGTAGCAGTTCCTGTATTTGACAAAATTGCTAAATCCATCTATCCAAGAATAGGAAAAAAAATAATAAAAAAAATAAAAAGTAAAGAAAATTGGATAAAAAAAATTATAAAATCAAAAACATTTTTGTTTGACAAATGGATAATGCCTAATGTAATATCCGTACCAGGAAAGGAAATTATCCCTATACTAGAAAATAGAGGGTTTAATGTACGATATAAAGGAATAGGTAAAGTTATTACTCAATCAGTAAAACCAGGGAATAAATTGAAAAAAAATCAGATTATATTTCTGAAATTAGAAGAATGAAAAAAATATTAAAAAATATTATAAAAAAAGTACATGTATTAAAAATAATAGAAAAAAATATTTTTAAATTTGTAGAAGGAATTTCTATGGATTCTAAAATCATTCAACCTAACATGATTTTTGTGGCCAAAAAAGGAAAAATTACAGATGGACACAAATTTATTATAGAAGCTATACAAAACGGAGCTACTACTATAGTTTGTGAAAAAGAACCCTTTCACATTGATAAACATATCACTTATATACTTGTTCCAGATTCTATAGAAGCTTTAGGAATTATAACCTCTAATTTTTATGATAATCCTACAAAAAAAATAAAATTAATAGGAATTACTGGAACAAATGGAAAAACCTCTGTAGCTACTATACTTCATCAATTATTCTCTAGAATGGGAGAAAAAAACATTCTTATTTCTACTTTGGGAATAAAAATATTATCTAAAAAATATCCTACAATTCATACAACCCCTAATATTATTGAAATTAACAAATATTTAAATTTATCAATTAAAAAAGGATGTAAATATGCTTTTATGGAAGTTAGCTCACATGGAATACATCAAAAAAGGATTGCAGGATTATTATTTAAAGGAGGAGTTTTAACTAATATAACACATGATCACTTAGATTATCATGGGTCTTTTGATCATTATTTATCTACAAAAAGGTTTTTTTTTGAAAATTTATCTAAAAAAGCTTTTGCATTGATAAATGATGATGATAAAAATGCGCATAAAATAATAAAAAATATTTTAGCTAAAACTTATTTTTATGGTTTTAAAAAAAATGCAAATTTCAAAATTAATATTTTGAAAAAAAACATTCATGGGAATCAATTATTAATTGATGGTCATAAAATTTTTACTAATTTAATTGGAAAATTTAATGTTTATAATCTATTAGCAAGCTACGCTACTGCTATTTTACTAGGAAAAAGGAAAAGTGATATTATTAAAAAAATAAAAAATATAAAAACTATAAAAGGACGTTTTGAACAATTTGTATCCAATTCAGGTATTCGTATCATTGTAGATTATGCTCATAATCCAGATGGAATAAAAACTGTTTTAAATACTATAAAAGGAATCAAGAAAAATGATGAAAAATTAATTTGTATTATAGGTTGTGGAGGAAATAGAGATATAAAAAAACGTTCTTTAATGGGAAAAATTGTTTATGAAACGTGTGATATATCTATTTTTACATCCGACAATCCTAGAGAAGAAGATGTAGAAAAAATCTTAATTGATATGAAAAATTTTAAATCATATCTAAAAAAAGAATCTATGTTTACTGTTGTAAACAGAAAAAAAGCTATTCAAACCGCAATTAAAATTGCAAAAAAAAAAGATATTATTCTTATTGCTGGAAAAGGACATGAAACTTTTCAAGAAATAAAAGGAATGCGTTATCCTTTTAATGATATGAAAATAGCTAAAAATTTTTTTAAAAAAAAACTTACGATACAAATGAAATAAAATGATCATTGCTCATTTTTTTGAATACTTAATTTATATCTTCTTTTTTATCAATATAAATTCTGTTTTTTTCAGAGCTATGATAGCTTTTTTTTTATCGTTTTTTATAGCTTTGTTTTTTTATAAAAAAATTATATGTTGGAATCAAAAAAAAAGCATAATAGGAGAACATATACGTGAACTTGGAATTGTTGGAGAAAAAAAAAAAGAAGGAACTCCCACAATGGGAGGAATTATAATTATATTTTCTACATTAATTTCTACAATACTTTTTTCTTCTTTAAAGAACATATATGTCATTATGTTGATTATTACAACATTATGTTTTGGATGTCTTGGATTTATAGATGATTATATTAAAATAAAATATAATAAAAAAGGACTTAGTATGATAGTAAAAATATTAGTTCAGTTTTTATTAGGACTTTTTATTGGATATACTATGTATTTTAATACTTCTATTAAAAAAATAGATTCACACTTTTTTGCTAAAAAAGAAAATAAAGAACATGGATTCAAAACTACTATTCCTATTTTTCATAAGAATGAATTTGACTATTCTTGTATTTTAAGTTGGTATAACAAAGAATGGAAAAAATATGCATGGATTGTTTTTATACCTATAGTTATGATAATTATAACATTTTTATCCAATGGATCTAATTTAACTGATGGTATAGACGGATTATCAGCTGGAATTTCTTCTATTATTTTTGCAACTTTATCTTTATTATCTATTATTTCCAGTAATAAAATATATTCATCGCATCTTAATTTTATATATATTCCTAATATAGAAGAAATTATCATATTCTCTTTTTCGTTTTTAGGAACTTTGATAAGTTTTCTTTGGTATAATACCTATCCTGCTCAGATTTTTATGGGGGATACTGGAAGCTTAACTATAGGAGGGGTTATAGCTACATTATCTATTATTAATAGAAAAGAATTGACATTGCCTATTCTAGGTGGAATTTTTTTTATAGAAAATATTTCTGTTATAATACAAGTATTATATTTTAGATATTCTAAAAAAAAATATGGCATAGGAAAAAGAATTTTTATCATGGCTCCTTTGCATCATCATTTTCAAAAATTAGGATATCATGAAAATAAAATTTTTAATCGTTTTATCATCATACAAATGATGCTTTCTATGTTAGTATTTATTTTATTAATTATATAAAAAAATGAAAAAAAAATTTATAGTAGTATTGGGAGGAGGAGAAAGTGGAATAGGAGCCGCTATGTTAGCTAAAAAAAATGGATTAAAAACATTTTTATCTGATTCTAAAATGATTATAAAAAAATATAAAAAAATTTTAATAAAAAATAAAATTTCTTTTGAAGAAAATGGGCATACAGAAAACATCATTTCTAAAAAAGCGATAAAAGTGATAAAAAGTCCTGGAATTTCTAGAAAAAGTTCTTTTATAAAAAAAATTGATTCTATAGGAATTCCTATAGAATCAGAATTAGAATTTGGAAAAAGTTATTTAGATAACTCCTATATCATAGGAATTACAGGAAGTAATGGAAAAACAACAACAAGTTCCATTATTTATAAAATTCTTAAAAAAAAAGGAATGAATGTAGGAATAGCAGGAAATATTGGACGTAGTTTTTCTAAAGAAGTTATAAAAAAAAAGATATTTATGTATTAGAAGTGAGTAATTTTCAATTGGATGATTGTTCCAATTTTCGTTTAAATATTGCAGTATTATTAAATATTACAAAAGATCATTTAAATAGATATGATAACTTTGAAAATTACATTTATTCTAAATTTAAAATAGCAATTTTTCAAAAAAAGAAAGATATTTTTATTTATAATTATGATGACCCTATCATAAAAAATGGATTGAAAAAGTATCCTATTCTATCTAATTGTATTCCTTTTTCTATAAAGGAAGAATTACATATTGGTGCTTACATTAGAGGAGATAAAATATTTATTAAAAATAAAAAAAATAAAGAAATATATTTTATAAATGTGAAAGATATTCCTTTAATAGGAGATCATAATCTATATAATGTGATGGCTTCATTAATTATATCTGAAATATTTAACGTTAAAAAAAAATCAATAATTTCCATACTATCAAAATTAAAACCTATAGAACATCGTATGGAGAAAATACAAAATATAAATGGAGTACAATTCATTAACGATTCTAAAGCCACTAATGTAAATGCTGTTTTTTATGCATTAAAAAGTATAAATCCCCCTATTATATGGATAGCAGGGGGAGAAGATAAAGGAAATGATTATATAGAATTAATTTCTTTGGTTAAAGAAAAAGTAAAAGCTATAATTTTTTTAGGAAAAAATAATAAAAAAATTAATAATTTTTTTAAAAATATAATTGATATTATTTTTGTAACAAACAGTATAAAAAAGGCTGTTTATATGGCTTATCTTTTATCTTCTTATGGAGATCATATTTTATTATCTCCTGCTTGTTCTAGCTTTGATCTTTTTAAGGATTATAAGGAAAGAGGAAATAAATTTAAACAAGAAGTAAGAAAACTTTCCAATAAATATGATAAAAATAGATATTATTTTTAATAGATATATCAAAGGAGATAAATATTTATGGGCTTTTATCTCTTTATTAGCTATATTTTCTTTTTTACCAGTATATTCCGCTAGTACTAATTTAGTTAGTACATATGGAGGAACAAATACAGTTTTTAGTTATTTATTTAAACATGCTATTTTTTTATTAGTTGGGTTTTGCATTCTTTTTTTTACTCAATTTATAGATTATAAATATTTTTACCGTATGTCTACACTTTCCATACCTGTAGTGTTCATTTTATTAGTGTTTACTATAACTCAGGGAAAAGAATTATATGGAGTAAATGCTTCTCGTTGGTTACATATTCCCATTATTAATATATCTTTTCAAACTTCCAGTATCGCTGGATTAGTACTTTTTATTTATTGTGCTAGATATTTGGCTCAACAAAATAAAAAAAAAATTAATTTAATAAATTCTTTTTTCCCTTTGTTATTTCCTATTTTCTTTATTATTGGCCTTATTTTTCCTGCTAATGGATCTACTGCCGCTATTGTTTTTATTTCCGTTTTAATTTTACTTTTTATAGGAGGATATCCATTAACAGGGATAATGGCAGTTTTTTTTATGGGGATTTTATTTGCAGGAATATACATTTATTCAGTCATAAAATGGGGGGATAAAAATCCTATGAATAGGGTTTATACATGGAAAAGTCGTATAGAAAAATTTTTGGATAATGAATCGGAAGAAAGTTATCAAATGAAACAATCTAAAATGGCTATTGTTTTAGGAAATAAATTTGGTCGTGGTCCTGGAAAAAGTGTTTTCAAAGCTTTTCTTCCACAATCTTCTTCAGATTTTATTTATGCTATTATAATAGAAGAATATGGATCTGTTGGAGGAATCATTCTTTTATTTATTTATTTACTCATTCTGCTTAGAGTAATGGTCATAGCTACGAAAGTAAAAAATTATTTTTGTTCTTTGTTGGTACTTGCGGTTGGTTTACCTATTATTAATCAAGCACTCATTAATATGGGAATAGCTGTAGGTTTATTTCCAGTAACAGGGCAAACTTTACCACTAATTAGTGCTGGAGGGACTTCTATGTGGGTTACTTTTTTTAGTTTTGGTATAATATTAAGTGTTAGTAGAATGATATATGAAAATTCTACAAACACAAGTAAAATTATAATTAATCATGAGCAATGATATTTTTCCTAGAATAATTATTGGTAGTGGAGGAACCGGAGGACACATATATACTGGAATAGCCATTGCAGAAGAACTAAAAAAACAAATTCCAAAAACCAATATTTTATTTATTGGATCTAAAAATCATATGGAGATGCAAGAAATTCCTAAATTTGGATATTCTATTAAAGAAGTTTGTATTTCAGGTGGAAAGAATAGATTTTTTTCTATAGCAGGCTTTATTTTATCTATACAACTAATATATAGTTTTTTTTTAGCAAATAAAATTATTAAAAATTTTTCTCCAGATATCGTTATTGGAACAGGAGGATTTGTAAGTTTCCCTACTTTATATGCTGCAAAAAAAAATAAAATACCTATTTTGATTCAAGAACAGAATTCTTTTCCTGGATTAACCAATAGAATATTTTCTCGTTATGCTAAAAAAATTTGTATTGCTTATGAACAAGCAAAAAAATATTTTCCAGAAAAAAAAACTATTATAACCGGAAATCCAGTTCGATCTGAAATATTACAAAAATTACCTAGTAAAGAAAAAGCTTGTATTCATTTAGGATTAAAAGTAGAAAAACCTATTATTTTATCTATAGGTGGAAGTCAAGGCTCCAATAGTATAAATAATGTTTGGATAAAAGGGTTAAAAAAATTAATACAATTAGATATGCAACTTATTTGGCAAATTGGAAAATTTGATATTCATAAAATAAAAAAAAATAAAATGTCTCATCATTCTAATTTTATTTTAATGGATTATATTGAAAATTTACCGATATGTTATGCTGCAGCAGATATCATTGTATCTAGAGCTGGAGCTTTAACTATATCGGAAATATCTTTAATAGGAAAACCATATATATTAATTCCTTTTCCTTGGTCTTCAGACGATCATCAAAATAAAAATGCTAAAATATTAGAAGAAAAAGAGGCTGCTTTAATTATTAAAAATGAGGAAATAGAGCAAAAATTGGTGGATTCAACTATTGAATTAATGAATAATTCAAATATGAAAAAAAAAATGAGTAAAAATATATTGCAATTAGGAAAACCTAAAGCAACAAACGATATTGTAAACGAGATTTTACAAATTATTTGATGAACTTAAACCAAATTGATTATTTTTATTTCATTGGAATAGGAGGAATGGGTATGAGTTCACTCGCTAGATATTTTCATTCTATGGGTAAAATTGTTTATGGTCATGATAAAAATAGAACTTTGTTGACTACAAAATTAGAAGAAGAGGGAATATCCATTAATTATCATGATAGTGTAGAAATATTACCAAAATGGGTTTTATCTAAACGATGTTTAATTGTATATACTCCAGCTATTACTAATTATCATAAACAATGGTTATTTTTAAAAAAAAATGGTAAAAATATTAAAAAACGTTCTCAAGTATTAGCTTTAATTACAGAAAATGAAATTTGCATAGCTATAGGTGGGACTCATGGAAAAACAACCACTTGCACTTTACTAGGACACATTTTATATCATTCAGGAATTTCTATGACTGCTTTTTTAGGAGGCATATCTGAGAATTATCAATCTAATATAATATTGAATGGAAGAAAAATTTTCTTGGTAGAAGCAGACGAATTTGACCATTCTTTTTTATATCTTTCTCCTAATATCGCATGTATTACGTCTTTGGACCAAGATCATGTTGATACTTATCCAAAAAAAGAAACTTTAAAAAAGGCTTATGTAGCTTTTTCAAATAGAATAAAAAAACCATATAAAAAAATATTTCTTTGTAAAGAAGAGTCTTTTTTATCAAAAAACGCTATATATTATTCTGTTATAGAAAAAGCAAATTATTATTCAAATCATCTTTTTATAAAAAAAAATAAATGGTATTTTGATTTTCACACTCCTACAGAAACATGGAAATATTTACCATTACCTATTCCAGGTATACATAATTTAAAAAACGTTACAGCAGCATTAGCTATATCTGATTATTTAAAAATTAATAAAGAAAAAGTAAAAAAAGCTTTATTTTTATTTAAAGGAATAAAAAGAAGATACACCATCCATTATAATAAAAAAAAAATCTATTATATAGATGATTATGCACATCATCCTACAGAAATTAATGCATTGATTCATACTGTTAGAGAATGTTTTCCAAATAAAAAAATATTGGGAATTTTTCAACCCCATTTATTTAGTAGAACTAAATTTTTTGAAGAAAATTTTGCAAAAAGTTTAGAAAAGCTTGACATTTTAATTTTATTAGATATTTATCCATCTAGAGAATTATCCATAAATGGAATTAATTCTGATAGTTTATTCAAAAAAATAAAAATGAGTTCTAAAAATAAAGAAAGATCTACTATATCCAAAGTTTTAGAAAAAATTGAAAAAAAACATTTTGATATTATTCTTACAATGGGAGCTGGGGATATAGATACCTTAATCATTCCTATCAAAAAATGGTTGTATAAACGATATGGATAAATAAATGAAAAATAGTAAAACATCCTTTATCCTTATTTTATTATTATATCTAATTTGTATGATATCGTTTTTTTATTTTTCTCAAAAAATACATAAAAATAGAATTTTAAAAAAGTTCAATCTAATCATAGATCCCTTATCCAAAGATCATTTTATAAATGAAAAAATTATTAAAAATATTCTTTTTTATAAAAAAAAAGATAAAATTGAAAAAAAACTTGGGCAATTATGTATATTTATAATGGAAAAAAAATTAAATAATTATCCTTTTATAAAAAAATCTGAGGTGTTTCTTAGTGTCGATGGAACCCTTAATATTAAAATTTGGCAAAAAGAACCCATTTTAAGAATAAAAAATGGAAATAAAGAATATTATCTTACTAAAGATGCGGAAAATTTAAAACTTTCTTCATTTTATTCCTCAAAAGTTATTTTAGCAAAAGGAACTTTTTCTAAAGAAGAAAAAAAACACTTAGTGAATTTAGTACAATTTATAAATTGTGATGAATTATTCAAAAACCAAATTATTAGCATAAAAAAAAATAATAAAAATTCATTTTTTTTAATTCCAAAAATAGGAAATCATCATATTATATTAGGAAATATAAATAATTTTAAAAAAAAATTGAATAAATTAAAAGCATTTTATAAGCAGTACCTAAATAAAATAGATATTAATCAATATCAAAGTATTGATTTACAATATAAAGACCAAGTAGTCGCAAAAAAAAGATAAGTCTATGGAATATCAAGATATAGCTATAGGTCTTGATGTGGGGACCACGAAAATTGTAGCTATGGTAGGAAGGAGAAATGAATATAATAAAATTGAGATTTTAGGCATAGGTAGATCTAAAAGTATAGGGGTGCATATAGGTGTTGTAAATAATATAACTCAAACCATTGAAGCCATTCGTGAAGCAGTATCTGAAGCGGAACATAGTTCTGGTTTAAAAATAAAAGAAGTTATTGTTGGAATAGCAGGACAACATATTAGAAGTCTACAACATAATGATTATATTACCAGATTAGATTTTGAAAATGTAATAAATCAAAAAGATATACAAAAATTAATAGATCAAGTTCATAAACTTGTTATGCTTCCAGGAGAAGAGATAATTCATGTTCTTCCACAAGAATATAAAGTAGATAGTCAAGCAGAAATAGGAGAACCAATAGGTATGTATGGAAGTCGTTTAGAAGCAAATTTTCATGTAGTAGTAGGACAAATTTCTTCTATTCGTAATATTGGAAGATGTGTAAAAGCAGCAGGATTGAATTTAGCTGGAATGACTTTAGAGCCTTTAGCCTCTGCAGAGGCTGTATTAAGTATAGAAGAAAGAGAAGCTGGGGTAGCTTTAGTGGATATAGGAGGAGGAACCACGGATATTGCTATATTTAAAGATAATATTATTCGTCACACAGCCGTAATTCCTTTTGGAGGTAACGTTATAACTGAAAATATAAAAACAGATTGTTTAATTATTGAACGACAAGCAGAATTATTAAAAATAAAATTTGGATCTACATGGCCTGGGGAGAACAAAGAAACAGAAATTGTTTGTATACCTGGATTAAGAGGTCGTGACCCTAAAGAAATTTCTTTGAAACATCTTTCCAAAATTATTCATACACGAGTATGTGAAATTTTGGAACAAGTAAATGTGGAAATAAAAAATTATGGGAATGAAGAACAAAAAAAAAGACTCATAGCAGGATTAGTTATGACAGGAGGAGGTTCTCAATTAAAACATATTCGTCCTTTAACAGAATATATGACTGGTATGGATATTCGTATAGGTTATTCTAATGAACACATTTCAGGAGAGAAAAACGGTATTATAAGTAATCCAGAATATGCAACGTCTATAGGATTAGTTATTAAAGGTCTTGATGATAAAAAAAAATATCTTTGTACAACAGATATGGTACAAAAACATGATGAAAATCATACTTCTGAATTTTTTTCTACAAAATTTTATAATAAAAATCGTAAATCAAATTATGAGGAAAATTCGGACCATTCTTTAAAAAAGAAAAAAAATAAAACAAAATCAAAATCTTTTCTTGAAATTTGGGCAGATAAGTTCCGTAAAATATTGAATGATACAGAATAATGAAAAAAGAAGATTTTATACAAAAAAAAGAAAACGTTCAGTTTGGATTTACTAAAAATCGTTCAGCTGCAATAAAAGTAATTGGAGTAGGAGGAGGAGGAAGTAATGCTTTAAGTCATATGTTTGAGCAAGGAATTACTGGTGTAGATTTTATAGCATGTAATACGGATGCGCAAGCCTTAAATAATAACCAAGTACCTGTAAAAATTCAATTAGGAGCTTCTATTACAGAAGGTTTAGGTGCTGGAGCTGATCCAGAAGTAGGAGAAAAGGCAGCGTTAGAAAGTTTGGAAGAAATAAAAAGTATTCTAGATTCTAATACAAAAATGACCTTTATTACAGCAGGAATGGGTGGGGGAACTGGAACCGGCGCCGCTCCAATTATTGCAGGAATTTCTAAAGAAAAGGGAATTTTAACTGTAGGTATCGTTACAATTCCATTTCATTTTGAAGGAAAAATGAGATTAGAACAAGCTCAAAAAGGAATTGAAGCATTAAGAAAAAATGTGGATTCTCTCATTGTTATTAATAACGATAAATTAAGAGAATTATATGGAAATCTAGGATTTAAAGCTGGTTTTGCTAAAGCTGATGAAGTTTTAACCACTGCAGCTAAGGGAATAGCAGAAGTGATTACTCACCATTATAAACAAAATATAGATTTAAGAGATACGAGAACCGTTCTTAAAGAAAGTGGAACAGCTGTTATGGGTTCTGCTATTTCTGTTGGAGAAAATAGAGCAAAGGAAGCTGTTGTACAAGCTTTGGATTCTCCATTATTGAATGATAATAAGATTACGGGAGCTAAGAATGTTCTTTTGCTTATTGTTTCAGGAAGAATAGAAATTACTATAGATGAAATAGGAATAATAAGTGATTATATACAAGCCGAAGCAGGAAATAATGCAAATATTATTATGGGTATAGGAGAAGACGAAAGTTTGGAAGAAAGTATTTCAGTTACTATTGTAGCTACAGGTTTTCCTACGGAAGTGCAGAGAGCCATTAATCATGAAGAAAAAAAAATATTTCATAGGTTGGAAGAACCTTATGAACAAAGATTAACCAAAATAGAAGAAATTCATTCTTATTCTAAACGAATAGATCCTATAAAAAAAAACTATTCAATACCTTATAAAAAAAATAAAGAAAATTTTTCAAATAAAAGCATTTTCGATCAAGCTATTAATTACAATTTTTCCAAAAAACATAAATATATGTTAGAAGATAGTTTAAATCTTCCTATTTCATACAATAAAAATGAAAAAATATTCAAAAAGCGTATTCGTAAAAAAGAAAATAATAAAAATGAGTAGTTAAATGATTTTTAAAATTTTTTAATATTTTGATTATCCATGCTAATATTCCCAAAGGGACCAGGGATTTTTCATCGATAGAGATTCGTAAACGAAATTATTTAATTCAAACTATTAGAAATAAATTTGAACTATTTGGGTTTTATCCTATAGAAACCCCTTCTATTGAAAATATTTCGACTCTTATTGGTAAATATGGGAAAGAAGGAGATTATTTAATGTTTAAATTACTTCATTCAGGTCATTTTTTAAAAAAAAGAATTTCAGATTTTTTAAAAAAAATCAATAATAAGGAAAAAATTGTTGATATAGAAAAATTTTTAACGGAACATCTATCTAATAAAGCTCTTAGATATGATTTAACGGTTCCTTTTGTACGTTATGTAGTCATGCATAAAAATGAAATAATTTTTCCTTTTAAAAGATATCAAATTCAACCTGTATGGCGTGCAGATAAACCTCAAAAAGGAAGATTTAGAGAATTTTATCAATGTGATGCCGATATCATTTCATACTCTTGGTCTTTATGGAAAGAAATAGAATTGATTCAACTTTGTGACGAAATTTTTACAAAATTAAATTTTCCTATCATTATCTATATTAACCATAGGGATATATTAGAAGGATTAGTTGAAATTTATGGGATAGAAAATAATTTATGGAAAGATTTTACTACATCTTTAGATAAATGGAATAAAATTGGACGAGATCTAGTTAAAAAAGAAATGTTACAAAAAGGTATTTCATCTAAATCATTTGAAAAAATAGCATTTTTTTTCGATATGAAAGAAAATTTTTATAAAAAAGAGAAATATTTAACGGGAGCCTTTCAATATTCTAAAAAAGGGAAAAAAGGGATCAAAGACCTTAGTTTTATTTATAAAAATATAAATAAGATTTCTTTACAAAATACAAAATTGGAATGGAATATTTCTTTAGCCAGAGGAATGAATTATTATACAGGTACAATATTAGAGATTGTTCCATTTAATAATAATGGTTCTAATAATTCAATTTCTATTGGTGGAGGAGGAAGGTATGATCAATTAGCTAATTTATTTGGAATAAAAAATATTTCTGGAGTAGGAGTTTCTTTAGGTTTAGATAGAATATATTTAGCTATGGAAAAAAAAAATTTATTTCAACCTATTTCTAATTATCCTTCAAAGGTGTTGTTTATAAATTTTGGAGATGAAGAGGTATTGTATGCATATCAAATGATAAAATTTTTGAGAAAAAAAGGAATTTCTACTCAGTTATATCCTAATGCGGTTAAAATAGGAAAACAATTTAGATATGCTAATGATAACAATATTCCATTTACTATTAGTATAGGAAAAAATGAAATAAAAAAAAATAAAATAAGAGTAAAAGATCTTCAAAAAAGAACAGAAAAAGAATACGATCATATACATGATGTAGTGAATCACTTCATGAAAAAATAGTTATAAAATTTTATTTATTGCTTTTTTTTTCCAAATAAAAAATCCTACTATAGCCAATAAAACAAGAATGATAAATAAAATTCCTGTTAATATAAAACCTTTAAAAAAATAAAGAGGAACGGAAATGATGTTTCCTACGATCCAAAATATCCAATTTTCTACTTTTTTTATAGCCATTTGATACATTCCAGAAAAATAAATCCCCGTTGTAAACACGTCCATCCAATCATAATAGGATTGTAATTTTCCATAAAAAATATAAACTATAATACTGAAAATACAGGTGAATAAGAACAAAATAGTAGTATAAAAATAATCTTTTTTATTGCAAAAAGTGATAGGCTTTTTTTTATCCTTTTTATCCTTTTTATATAACCATATATACCATCCATAAAAGCTCATACCAGTGTAATATAAGTTAATAATAAAATCACCATAAATAGAAGTAATAAAAGTTAAATAACTATATATTATAGTACTTACTATTCCTATTGGATATACCCATATATTATTTTTTTGAGCAAAAAAAACACTACATATTGTCAATATTACAGCTGTAAATTCTAAAATTATATGAAAAAAACTCCTATTATAATAAGGATATAAAAAAATATTTATCCAATCACTCATCATATTCATTTGTCTATAATATAAACTAAGTAATGTTCTTCTATTTTTCTATAAAAAGCATAAAATCTCTTGCTATAGGATTTTTTAATAATCCAGCATGATATACAAGAATCTTTTTTAATGCAAAAAGGAGAAACTTTATAATGATCTAAAAAACTATATAAAATTCCACCTTCTAGTTTATATAAACTTTCTTTAATTCCCCATATAATATGCAAATAATCTTCTTCATAATTTGGATTAATAAAAATAGATTCATCATCTCTAATAAATTTTTTTTTTATTTTAACTATTTTATTATTTTTTCGTAATTTTTCTATGTCTATTCCTATTTTATAATAGCTTATAGCTATGGCTATTTTTTCAAAAGAATGACTTAAGGAAATATATTTTTCTTCAGGGAAAAAAAAAGGTTTTTTTTTTTCATTATAAAAAATATTCATTTTAATGCCTATATATCTAAGAACATAACGTATTCCTAAAAACTCTCTTTTACGTTTTTCTGATAAAGAAAGAAAAAAAATTTTTTCTTTATCGGAAAGAATGAGCTTTTCTGAAAACATAGTTTCATAAAAATTTTTCCATATAAAAACTATAATCATAGTATGAATATTATGAAATTTATAGACACAAAAATCCATACTATTTTTTTTATAATTTTTTTTGAAATTTAGCCATTTTTTTTTGTACTATTGTGTTTATGATACTAAAAAAAAAGATTGAAGAAGCATTAAAAAATGTTTTTATTATCGATAATAAAAATATTATAGAGTCTGGTTTTGTAAAAAAAATAGATTTTTTAAATCAGAAAATAATAATCTATTTGAATTTATCCAATCCAACTATGCATTTTAAAAAAAAACTAATAAAAGATATAAACCATTCTATAAAAAATAAAAATATTTTATATCCAATATGCATAAAAATAGAAATGAAATCAAATACAAAAATAAAAAAAACTATCATAAAAAACATCATAGCTGTAGCTTCTGGAAAGGGAGGAGTAGGAAAATCAACAATAGCAACTAATATAGCTGTATCATTAGTTCTAATGGGGTTTAATGTAGGATTATTAGATGCTGATATTTATGGACCTTCTATTCCATTAATGTTTAATATTGAAGATGAGAACATTCAAACCATTATACATAAAAATGGTATTATGAATCCTATTATTCGTTATGGTGTTAAAATTCTATCTATAGGTTTTTTTATAAAAAATGGACAGGCTATTGTTTGGAGAGGCCCCATGGTTACTAAAGTATTGAGACAATTTATGCACGAAACAGATTGGGGAGAATTAGATTTTTTAATTGTAGATTTACCACCAGGAACAGGTGATATACATTTATCTCTTTTGCAAGAAATTTCATTTAAAGGAATTATTTTAGTAAGTACATCTCAAAAAATAGCATTGTCGGATGTGAATAGGGCTGTAGGAATGTTTCGTATTAAATCTATTTATGTTCCAATACTTGGAATTATAGAAAATATGTCTTACTTTCTTACAAAAGAAAGTAAAGATAAATGCTATCTATTTGGAATAGATGGAGTAAAAAATTTTTCCAAAAAAATGGATATTTTTTTTCTTGGAAAAATTCCTTTTTTACAAAAAATACGAGAAAATTCAGATTTAGGAATTCCTGTTGTTTTAGAAAACGAAAACATTAAAAATATTTTTATAAAAATTACTAAAAATATAATAACTAAACTCCCCTAGTTATAGACAAAGTTTTATAAAATCTTTTATTATTAATATTAGAAGAGATATAGATTTTTCCGTTTTATGAACAAATGACTTCATAAAATAATCGTGATTATTAATCTTTATTTCATTTACCCCCATGAAAATAATGGATATGGCAAATACTCGTAGATTCATACATCTAGCTTTTATAACGTATTTTATAATATTCATACCAACACAGTCACCACCCATAGATCGTATCATTGCGTATTCTGCATCTGTTTTATAATTATAATAGGGAGAAGCAACATATATTCCTTTCTGGATAATGATATTATGATTCATGGCTATATTTTCTGCAATTTCTATCATTTTTTTATCATATGGTTCCGTAATTTTGAAAAATATATTTTTTATAAATTCTGTTTTATTAGGACTTTCTGGAAAAAAATTGATATGATCTTTAACAAACATAACATCTCCCATTTTGTAGTTTGGATTCACCCCTCCAGAAATATTAATCAAAATTAATTTATCTATTCCTATATTTTTACACAAAACAATAGGAAAATAGTTTGTCCTATTTTTCTCATAAAAAGGTTCTATTAAAAAAACTACATTTTTACCTTCTATTTTACCAAATAGAAATTTTCCATTCAATTCTTTTTTAGAAAAAAAAGGTATTTCTTCATAAGAAATGCATATAGGATTTTGTATCTCCTCTATAAGTTTATCAAATAGATTTCCTAATAATAAAATTCCGAAATCAGGTTTTTCTTTAATTTTGTTTTGTATGTATTGTTTTGATTTTTCTAAAATAATAGTCATTTACGTAAATTAAAGTTTTTATCAAATGATCCTACCTAAACATTTAGGAAAAATGATGTTTTATGGTATTTTTTTTATCATTTGATTCATGTTTATTTATCGTATGATATTTACTTCTCGTGATAAAAAAATACCGAATTTTTTTTTTATGGATCGTGTTATTTTTTTAGAAAAATAATAGATATCCATTCCATTAGCTTCTCCATAGTTTACTAAAATAATAGGTTGTTTTTCATATACTCCTACATTTCCAATTTTTTTCCCTTTCCATCCTATGTTTTCAATTAATGAGCTAGCAGATAGTTTTATTTTTTCATTAGAAATATCATAACCCACAATAGTGGGATATTTATGTTTTAGTTTTTTAAAATATAAAATTCCTACTATAGGATTCATAAAAAAACTACCAGCATTTCCAATTTTTTTTGGATTTGGAAGTTTTCTATATCTAATATTAAAAATAGCCTTACTTAAATTTTGAATAGTAGGTTTTTTAATATTCATATTTTTTAATTCTTTTTTAATTTCTACATATAGAGTATTCAATTTTTTATATTTTTTTTTTAAAATAAAATAAACAGATAAAATAATAAATTTATTAATGTAATGAGGATGCTTAAAAAAAGAATAACGATATGTAAGTTTACATTCTTCACGTGTAAAATATCTTATTTTTCTATTATACATTTCATATACTTGTACTTTTACTAAAGTATCTTTTACTTCTACTCCATATGCTCCAATATTTTGAATTGGAGCAGCTCCAACTGTACCAGGAATACATGATAAATTTTCTAACCCACTAAATCCTTTTTTTATTGTCCATTTTACGAATTCATTCCAATTTTCTCCAGCAAAAGCTTGAACAATGACTTTATTATCATTTTCTTTTATTACTTTTTTACCCCTAATTCCCATTTTTATGACTAATGCAGGATAATAATTTTTTAAAAAAAGAATATTACTTCCATTTCCTAAAAAAATTTTTGGGATCTCTGGATATAGATCAAAAGTTTTTTTAACTTCTTCTATACTTTTCACTTCTATAAAATAACGAGCATAAACATTTATTCCAAATGTATTTAATTTTTTGAGAGAAAAATTTTTTTTAATTAACATGTTAAAAATATTTCATAAATACACAAATACAATTTTGTGCGTAAATATTGTATGATTAAATTTATCCGTAAAAATATAAAATTGTTATTCTTTATGAAAAAAGGTGGAAGTTTTTTTTGGGGAGTCATTCTAGGAACCATGGCTGGTTTAATAGTAGGAATTTTGTTAGCTCCAAGAAAAGAGGAAAAAATAAAAAATATACTAGGAAAGAAAACAGAAGTGCTAAGAGATAATTTTCATAAAATTAGTAAAAAAATTGGGGAAAAAGTACATAAAATTAAATCAGACTTTGAAGAAAAATGGAAAAAAAAGAAAATAGATAAAATGGATCAAGTAGAAGATGAATTGGGAACTTAATAAATTTTTATTTTTTTTATGTTCATTAACTTTCTATTTATTAGAAACTTTATCCATAGAAAATGGTGTATTTTAAAAAATGAAATAATTAGAGTATTAATTTTCATTATGACAGAGATTTTGTTTAATTTTTTTATGTTGATATTTTGCATTATTATTTTTTTTTTAGTAAGTCTTTCTTTATGTTTTTTTCTTTCCTTTTATTTTGAAAATTATGTTATAGGATTTGGAATTCTAACTATTTTATATTTTTTTATTTTCCTTTTTATCTTTTTTTTATGTGGAAATATAACACGATTTTTTATAAAAAATTTATTAAATAAATCTATTATTAAAATTTTTGATAAAAATAAAAAGAATTAGAATTATGGATTATGAAAAAATTAGAAATTGTTTATGGAATACATCCATTGATAGAAGCTATTATAGCTAAAAAAACCATTAGTAAACTTTTTTTTCAAAAAGGATTGAGACAAGTATCCAATGCATACAAAAAATTAATAAGTCTTTCCAAAAAAGAGAATATTCCCATTAAAACTGTTTCAAAACAAAAATTTGATCAAATTAAAAATAAAAATCATCAAGGAGTTTTTGCGATTCTTTCTCCTATAGAAACTTATCATATAGAAGATTTACTTCCTATATTTTATGAAAAAGGTAGAAATCCACTTTTGATTATTCTAGATCGTATTACAGATGTAAGAAATTTTGGATCTATCATACGTACTGCTGCATGTGCAGAAGTAGATGCTATTATTATTCCAAAAAAAAATACAGCAATAATTGGATCTGATTCTATAAAAACTTCTTCAGGGGCTTTATTTAAAGTTCCAATATGTAAAGAAAAAAATATAAAGAAAACGATAGAATTTTTAATAAACTCTGGGGTAAAAATTGTTTCTGCTACTGAAAAATCCGATATATCTTTGTATAATGTTGATTTTTCCGGACCAACAGCTTTAATTCTAGGAAATGAAGAAAAAGGAATTTTTTCTAAATATTTAGAAATTTCCTACGAAAAAGCAAAAATACCAGTTAGAGGAATTTCTTCTTTAAATGTCTCTGTAGCTTGTGGAGTTATTTTATATGAAGTTTTTAGACAAAGAAAATATCATTCTAAAACTCACTTTTAAATTGTCTTAAAAAACGTACGTCATTATCAAAATACATACGTATATCTTTTATATTATAAATTATTAGAGATAAACGTTCTATGCCTAATCCAAAAGCAAATCCAGAATAAATTTCTGAATCAATATCTACGTTTTTCAAAACTTTTGGATCTATCATTCCACAACCCATAATTTCTAACCATCCACTATTATAATATATATCTACTTCAGCACTAGGTTCTGTAAATGGAAAATAAGAAGGACGAAATCTTATTCTTGCTTTTCCAAAAAAAGAAGTGATTAAATAATGAATTGTTTGTTTTAAATCGGAAAAGGAAACTTTTTTATCTATATAAAATCCTTCTGCTTGATGAAACATGAAATTTGAATGTGATGAAATAGTTTCATTTCTATATACTTTTCCTATAGATAAAACACGAAAAGGCGGACGATGTTTTTTCATATATCGTATTTGCACAGAAGATGTATGTGTACGCAATAAAATATCTGGATTTTTTTGCAAAAAAAATGTATCCTGCATATCTCTAGATGGATGATAAATAGGAATATTTAAAGCTGTAAAATTATGCCAATCATCCTCTATTTCAGTTCCATCTACATAAGTAAATCCTATTTTTATAAAAATGTCTATCATTCTATTCTGAATAATAGATAGAGGATGAATGGATCCTATTTTTATAGATTTTCCAGGTATAGTAGGATCGTATTTTATAATTTTTTCATTTGTAATGTCATTTTTGTAATTAAAAATTTTTTTTTGAACTTCTTTTTTTAAATCATTAATAATTTTTCCAAAAATTTTTCTTTTATGAAGAGAAATTTTTTTTAATTCTTGAAATAAAATTGTTAAAACTCCCTTTTTTTTTCCTAAAAATTTAATTCTGAATGTTTCTAAATCATCATATGTTTTCATATGATAACATTTTATTTCTTCTTTTATTTTATCTATTTTTTTATCCATACTTATTCAATAATATTTTCTTCACTCATATAACGAATAATAGCCTTTTTAATTAAAAATAATTGTTTTTCCTTATTAAAAGGTATCTGTGTTTTTAATGTGTAATGAGGCCATCCATCCTTGTCAATTCCAGTTAAAAAATAATAACCAAAAGGAACTAATATTCTACATATTGCAATATGTAGAATATTTATTTGATCTTCTCTATTAAAAAATATATTTTTACCTTTTCCAAGTTCTTGAATTCCTATTAGGTAAATAATTCCAATAATATCAATTTGTCCTTTTATGGAAAAATTATTTCGTATATATAACATTACTTTATTCCAGTTTATATGAAATTCTTTCATAAATTCTTTTTCCATTTTAGTGTAGTAGTATGTTAGTGTTAGATATAATTATTATCATTCTAGTTTTATATGGTGGATATCATGGGTATCAAAAAGGGTTAATATCTCAATTTTTTGTATTTATGATATTTTTTATCCTTATTTCTAAAGGAATCTATATATATCATTTTATATCAGAACTTTTAAAAAAAGTAATAAACAAGGAATCTTATTTATTGACAACAGTTTATTCTCTAATTATTTCATTTTTTTCTATAATTATTGTTTCTTTTTTATCTAAAAAAATAATAGAATTTATTATCATGATGACATGTATGAAACCTATGGATAGATTGTGTGGTATCATATTAGGCATGATAAAATATTTTTTTTATTTATCAATATGTATTTTTTTATTAAAAGAAGCAAATAAAAAAATAGATATAATTCCTTATAATTTTTTTCAAAATTCCTTTGAAAAAGAATTTCAATTTTTTTTCTATAGAAAAGGATCTTTATTAAACAAATTGAAAGAATTATATTTTTATTTTCAAATTCTATTTTTATGAATTTTAAAAAAAAGATTTTTTCTATATTATCAAAAAAGGAATTCGAAAATTTAACATTGGATATATTTCATTATCAAATAGATAACAATAAAATTTATAGAAATTATCTTAAATCATTAAAAGTGAATCCATTGGAAATAAAAAATATTTCTGAAATTCCTTTTTTACCTATTTCTTTTTTTAAAACACATAGAATTTGGAGCAGTAAAAAAAGTCTTCCAGACTTAGTTTTCATCAGTAGCGGAACGAAAGGAATAAAAAGCAAACATTATGCAGATTTAAGTGTTTACATGAAAAGTATTCAAATGGGATTTGAATTTTTTTATGGGTCAATAAAAAAATTCAAATTTTTAGGATTTTTACCTTTTGATAGAAAAGATTCTTCTTTAATTTATATGGTAAAATATTTTATACAAAAAACCTATAAAAATGGAAGCTATTTTTTTTCTTTATCAGAAAAAAAAAAAATAAACATGATTTTTGAAAAAAATGATAAAAATATTTTCATTTTTGGGCTTAGTTTTTATTTATTAGATTTTATTGATAAATATAATCATATAGAACAAAAACAAAATATATTTCAAAAAAAAGTGATAATTATGGAAACTGGAGGAATGAAGGGAAAAAGAAAAGAAATAATTAGAGAAGAATTACACCAAATTTTAAAAAAATTTTTTTGTGTAAAGGAAATTCACTCGGAATATGGAATGACAGAATTGCTTTCTCAAGCATATGCAAAAAAAAATGGTATTTTTAGATGTCCTCCTTGGATGAAGATATATATTCGTGACCCAGAAGATCCTTTTCTACATATAGAAAATAATAATATAGGAGGTATTGATATTATCGATTTATCTAATTACTTATCTTGTCCTTTTATTTCTACAGAAGATATAGGAAGAAAAATAAATGACGAAGAATTCGAAGTTTTAGGAAGAATGGATTTTTCAGAGATACGAGGATGCAATTTAATGAACATTAACTAAAAAGCGATAAAAGACGTATCTTTTTTTGATGATATATGGGATAATCCATCGTGATACAATAGAATGAGATCTTCTATATTTTTTGTTATTTTTTTTGATTGTAAAAGAAGATCCAACATCAAAAAAGTGTTTTTTGTTCCATATTTATTATGAAGAATCCCCATTACCTGTTGATTCATTTGTTCTTCTATTTTTTTGAAAATTTTATTTTGAATTGTACAAGGAAATTGAATATGTTTACAATTTTTATCTATTGTTATTTTTTTTATAATGTTGAAATGTTCCATCATCATGTGTTCAAGTGTTAGTAGATTTTTCTTTTGTTTATATTTTAAAGGATTATGGCTATTAATCACATGAAATAATGTATTATTCGTAATAATATCTGATGATTCAATGATCTCTTTAGTTTTGTTGTATATATGTAAATAAAGTATTCCAGAAATAGGTTCATTATTTTTCGTTTTTCTAATAACTCTAATTAAAGAATTATGTATAATTGCAAAACTTTTTTTCACTAAAAAAAAATTATTTCTACTATATTGAAGAGTTTTTAAATTTTCTTTAGTAATTCCTTCTATACTATTTTTATAAATACTTTCTATGTATTCAAATATAGGTTTTAAAAGATCAAAGGTTTTGTTTAAAGTAGTTTCTAAAGTCATATTTACTATACCAAGAAATGGTTTTTTTTCTTTTATTTTTTTATGTTGTATTTTATGATAGTTTTTATAACTTTTGTAAAAAACAAATAAAACTAAAAAAATAAGAAAAAATAAAGCCCATGCTTTAAAAAAGTATAAAAAAGCAGCCGTAATTCCTGCCATAGTAAAGGCTATTAATCCTGTTAAAAACCATCCTCTGATAACTTTTAAAACCCCTGAAACTCTATAAACAGCACTTTCTCTGTCCCAAGCTCTATCGGAAAGAGAAGTTCCCATAGATACCATAAAAGTGACAAAAGTAGTAGATAATGGTAATTTTTTAACCGTAGCTATAGATATTAATATGCTGGATATGGTTAAATTTGCAGAAGCTCTAACTAGATCAAAAGCTATGCTTTCTTCTGTTTTTTTTTGCTTAAAGTTTTTTTCTATTTTTACCATAAGTCTTTTAGGAAATAATTTAAAAAAATTATTTCCTAATAATAAAAAAAATCGAACAATTGCCCTAGAAAAAGAATTCGATAAAAATTTCTCTGTTCCTTCATTTTGCCTACTTAAATTAATTTCTGTTCTCGTGATATTTTTTGTTTTTTTGGAAAACCAAAGAGTGAATATCATAATCATACCTGCAAAAATCAAAACTAAAGATGGAACCTTTACATTTTCAGATAAATTTCTCATATTGAATCTTTCAGCTGGTGGACTTCCCGCTTCTTTCCATATATTATAAGATTGTATTCCAGCTATAGGAATTCCAATAAAATTTACTAAATCATTTCCTGCAAAAGCCATAGCTAAAGAAAAAGTCCCATATAACACTACAAATTTCAAGATATTATATCCGAACGAAACAAATATTTTTGCTATAATAGTCCATGTTGAAAATAAAATAAGCAAAAAAATAAAAAAATTATGGTGAATTTTTTTTAGAAAATTGAATAAGGGAAATACTGTTAATTGATCATCAATAAATCCTTGTAAAGTACTATGAAGCCCTCTTACAATAAGAAAATAAGTCATACTGCTCAATGAAATAGCAGTCCATATGACTCCTACATTTTTTAATCTACTCTCATATTCAAAACTGAAAAAATAACGAATAAAATAGTGAATAAAAGCACCGGAAGTAAAAGAAATTATAATAGATAAAAAAATACCGATACTAATAGTAAATGTTTTTTCTGCTTTAATGTATAGAGTTAAATGATGAAAGGGCTCATTATTTAATGGAGAAGTCATTTTGATCACAGCTATACTAAAAGCTCCACCTAATAAGCAAAAAACCATAGATACTGTAGTAGAAGTTGGTAATCCTAAAGTGTTAAAAACATCCAGCAAAATGATGTCTGATATCATAACTGCTAAAAAAATAAAAATAATATCTGAAAAATAAAAATAAGAAGGATCAAAAACTCCTTTTCTTGCTACTTCCATCATTCCACTAGATAAAAAAGCTCCTAATAAAATGCCTAAACTAGCAAAAAACATGATAGTTCTACGAGAAGCTACTTTAGATCCAATAGCAGAATTTAGGAAATTAACGGCATCATTAATCAGACCAACAATAAGATCAAATATTGATAATAAAAAAAGAACCACTATAATTGAGGGATAAAAAAATTTCATAATAATTGTAAATAATTTTTATGATTTTACAATTTTTTCAAAGATTCTTTAATGAGATTTTCTACAGAAAATTCTGGATGTTCATCCAAAATATTATCCAAAACTTTTTTAGATTCTTTAGGAGAAAATCCAAGAACGACCAAAGCGCTTAAAGCTTCTTTTTTTATAGGTGTATTTTCCAAAAATTTTACGTTTTTTCCTTTTTTAAGATTAGTAATTTTATCTTTTAGTTCAATAATAATTCTTTTAGCTGTTTTTGTACCAATACCTTTTACTTGATTAAAAACTTTTATATCTTCTTTATATATAGATTGTTCTATTTCATATGGAGTAAGTGAAGATAATAACATTATAGCAGTACTTGGGCCAATTCCATTTACGGATATCAAATAAGAAAAGATTTTTCTTTCTATTTTTTCAAAAAAACCATACAAAATATGTTGATTTTCTTTTATAAAAAAATAAGTATGTAGACATATATCTTTACCTTCTTCTTCTAATAAAGAGGAATAGGTATATGAAGATATATGAATCTTATACCCTACTCCATGACAATCTATAATTAAATAAGATTGATTTTTTTCTATTAACTTTCCTCTTAAATGTGTGATCACTGGATTATCAAAAAAAGTAGATTAATAATAAATAGATACAAGTTCTGCTATAATATTATTTTTTTCTAAAAAATATTTGTATTGGCACCCCTATAAAATCAAAGTGATAACGAATCTTATTTTCAATAAATCTTCTATAAGATTCTTTTATGTATTGAGGAAAATTAGAAAAAAAAATAAATTTTGGCGTTCCTGAGGGAATCTGAGTACAATATTTTATAGTGATTAACTTATTTTTTTTATTCTTTATAGAAGTAGGAGGATTTTTTTTAAAAATTGGCAACATAATTTTATTTAAAATATTCGTTTTTAATCTGTTTTTACGGTATTGAAAAACCTGATCAGCTATGGGAATAATATTATGTATTCCATATTTATTTTTAGAAGATATAAAAAGAATGGGAACATTATAAAATGGATATATTTTTTTTCTAATAAACAATTCGTAATTTTTTTGCATATTATTATGAATATTATGAAATAAATCCCATTTATTAATAAGAATTATAATTCCTTTCTGATTTTTTTTTACTAATCTAAAAATGTTCATATCCTGTTTTTCCCATCCCTGAACAGCATCTACCATTAAAAGACAAACATCCGTGGACTCTATCGTTTTTAACGTTCTCATAGTAGAATAAAATTCAATATTTTCTCTTATTTTTGATTTTTTTCTTACTCCAGGGGTATCAATTAAAATACATTCATATCCCCATTTTTCGTATAAAACATCTAAACTATCTCTTGTTGTTCCTGAAATATTCGTTACAATATGATGGTTTTTATCTAGAAAAGAGTTAATCAATGTAGATTTTCCTACATTTGGACGGCCTATTACCGAAAAACGAGGAAGAAATTCTTTTTCTACAATGGATTTTTTTTTTAAAAAAAAATTTTTTTTGAATATTTCTATTAATTTATCTAGTAATTCTCCTGTTCCACTCCCATTTATAGATGATAAATAATAATAGTTTACAAATCCTAAACGAAAAAAATCTGTATCAGAATATGTATATTTTACGTCATCTACCTTATTCACTACTAATAAAACTATTTTATGACATTTTCTTAGTATTTTAGCTATTTCTTGATCTGTATCTAATATCCCCATTTTTATATCTACTAAAAATAAAATAACATCAGCTTCTTTGATAGCCATCAAAATATGGTTTTTTATTTCTTTTTCAAGTACATCATTTTTTGACATAGTAAAACCACCTGTATCCAAGACAGAGAATTTTACTCCATTCCATTCTGAATTTCCATAAATACGATCTCTTGTTATTCCACTTTTAGCATGTACAATAGCTTTTCTTCTTCCTACAAGACGATTAAATAAAGTAGATTTTCCTACATTTGGACGGCCTACTATGGATACAACATAATTCATTTTGATAAATTATTCACAAAGGTAGAATTTTTTCATTAGTTTCATTACTAGATTCTTAGTTTATTAGTCAAAGTGTATATTACTAAAAAAAAATAATGCGTATAGATATTATTAGTATAGTTCCTAAAATTCTTCATAGCCCTTTTTCAAATTCTATTATTAAAAGAGCCATAGAGAAAAGATTGATTGATATTTATGTTCATGACTTACGTAAATATGGATTAGGTAAATGGAAAAAAGTAGACGATTATCCTTATGGAGGTGGATCCGGAATGGTTATTCGTATAGAACCTGTATATCAATGTTTTTACAAATTATTATCGGAAAGATATTATGATGAAAAAATTTTTATGACTCCTGATGGAAAGCTTTTTTCACAAAAAAATGCTAAAGCTTTAGCTTTTAAAAAAAATATTATCATTCTTTGTGGACGTTATAAAGGAATTGATCAGAGAATTCGAGACCACTTAATTACCAAAGAAATATCTATTGGGAATTACATTTTATCTGGAGGAGAATTAGCAGCGGCTGTAGTGGTAGAATCTATAGTTAGATTATTACCTGGAGTAATAAAAAATCAAAATTCCATTCTTACGGATTCTTTTCAAAAAAAAGAATCCGTAATAGCTCCTCCTGTTTATACTCGTCCAGTCGTTTATAAAGGATGGAGTGTTCCAGAAATACTTTTATCTGGACATCATAAAAAAATAAAAGATTGGTTTCATAAAAAATCCATACAATTTAAAAAAAAATTGGATTCTTAGAGGATGCATCAAAATTAATTTGACTATAAATTAAACGTTTTATAACTTTTTCTATTTTATCAAAGTCAAATTCTTTTATCACGTTTTGCATCAAATTTTTAATTTGTGTATTACATAAATTTCCTATGCTTCCTTCATGAGAATAAAAGCTTTTTTTAAAAGGTTTGAAACATCCATTTTGGATATCTTTACCTACTTTTTTATAAGCTTCTCTAAAAGAATATCCTTCTTCAATAACAAGCTTATTAACTGCTTCTACACTGAATAAATATTCATATTTATCCTCCTGAATAATATCCTTTTTCACTATGATATGATTCAACATATACTTAAACATAGAAAAACATTTTTTTATCTCTTCAAAAATAGGAATAAATCTTTCTTTAATTATTTGAAAATCTCTATGATATCCGGAACATAAATTAGAAGAAATCAAAGAAATTTCATTAGGCAATGAAGTCATTCTATTACATTTAGCTCGTATCATCTCAAAAACATCTGGATTTTTTTTGTGAGGCATTATGCTAGATCCGGTAGTTAGAGAATCAGGAAAACTAATAAAATTGAAATTTTTACTTAAATATAAACAAATATCTTGTGCCATTTTACTTAAAGTTCTTGCTAAAGAAGCAATAGATTCTGAAACTATTCTTTCCATTTTTCCACGTGCCATTTGAGCATATACCACATTATAATTCAAATCATCGAATCCCAATAAATATGTTGTCATTTTTCTATTTAAAGGTAAAGAAGATCCGTATCCAGCAGCGGACCCTAAAGGGTTTTTGTTTACAATTCTGTATGCAGTACGAATCAATAGAAAATCATCTATTAAACTTTCTGCATATGCAGCAAACCAAAGTCCAAAAGAAGAAGGCATAGCAATTTGATAATGAGTATATCCAGGCATTAATATATTTTTATATTGTTCACTTAATCTTAATAATAAATCAAAAAAAGAATAACTTATTGATACTATTTCTTTGATTTCTGTTCTAATAAAAAGTTTCAAATCTAACAAAATTTGATCATTCCTGGATCTACCACTATGGATTTTTTTTCCAACTTCTCCTAAACGATTGGTTAACAAAAATTCTATTTGAGAATGAATGTCTTCTATTCCTTCATTTATTTTAAAATTATTTTTTAAAATTTCGTTTACATAAATATTACGTAACTCATAAATTAAAATTTTTAAATCTTTTTTATTTAATAATCCAATACTTTTTAACATTATGACATGAGCTATGGTTCCTATCACATCATGTGGTGCTAAAAGTAAATCTATTTTAGAATCTTTATCTGAAGTAAAATTTTCTATTTTTTTATTGAAACTACAATTCGTTTTTTTATCCCAAATTTTCACGCAATAACATTTTTATATTTTTTCTACTATCTTTGATCGAATATAAAACTATAAATTTTTATGTAAAAAAGAAAAATTTATAATAAAATTAATTATGAGTAAACAACATCATATTACAAAAGATTACACAGCAGATAGTATTCAATCTCTTGAAGGGATAGAACATATAAGATTAAGACCTTCAATGTATATTGGAGATATAGGAATTAGGGGGTTACATCATTTAGTATCCGAAGTTATAGATAATTCAGTAGATGAAGCCTTAGCAGGTTTTTGCAATAAAATATGGGTTACTATTCAAAAAAATGGATTTATCACTATACTTGACAATGGTCGTGGAATTCCAATAGAAATTCATAAAAAAGAAGGTAAATCAGCTTTAGAAGTAGTTATGACTAAAATTGGGGCAGGGGGTAAATTTGATAAAAATTCTTATAAAGTTTCTGGAGGATTACACGGAGTCGGTCTTTCCTGTGTCAATGCTTTGTCTAAAAAACTTATAGTTACAATTTATCGCAACGGAAAAGTTTATGAACAGGAGTATTTAAAAGGAAAAGCCCTTTATCCTGTAAAATTTTTAGGAAAAACTAATATGCAAGGAACTAAGATTAATTATCTTGCTGATTATTCTATTTTTAATTCTATTACATATAATTATGAAATTTTAGCCAATAGATTGAAAGAATTATCTTTTTTAAATAAAGGGTTGTATTTATTTTTAAAAGACGAAAGAAATAACATAAAAGAATATTTTTTTTCTAAAAATGGATTAAAAGAATATCTTCCTATTTTAGATAAAAATAAGGAATTTTTAACTAAAGATGTTATTTTTATTGAAGGAGAGAAAGACAATACGATTGTAGAAGTAGCAATGCAATACAATACTTCTTTTAAAGAGAAGATTTATTCTTATGTTAACAATATAAATACTTATGAAGGAGGAACTCATCTTTCTGGATTTAGAAGGGCATTAACAAGAACATTAAAAAAATATGCCGATGTATATGGAATTTTATCAAAAGATAAAGTAGAGTTTACTGGTGATGATTTTAGAGAAGGAATTACAGCCATTATATCTGTTAGAGTAATGGAACCTCAATTTGAAGGACAAACTAAGACAAAATTAAGTAATCACGAAGTGGGAGGAATTGTAGATAAAATTGTGGGAGAAATGTTGAACAGTTATTTAGAAGAACACCCTAGTGATAGAAAAAAAATTATTGATAAAGTCATATTAGCAGCTAAAGCACGTCAAGCTGCTAAAAAAGCACGTGAATTAATACAAAAAAAAAATCCCATATACAATAGTATTTTACCTGGAAAATTAGCGGATTGTTCTTTAAATAATCCAGAAAACTGTGAAATTTATTTGGTAGAAGGAGATTCTGCTGGAGGAACTGCTAAACAAGGTAGAGATAGAAATTTTCAAGCTATTTTACCTTTACGAGGTAAAATACTAAATGTAGAAAAAGCTATGCAATATAAAATATTTGAAAATGAGGAAATAAAAAATATATTCACATCTTTAGGAGTTTTTATTGATACAGAAGAAAATAAAGAAATTTTAAATATAAAAAAACTTAGATACAATAAAATTATTATTATGACCGACGCGGATATAGATGGAAGTCATATTTCTACTTTGATTTTAACATTATTTTTTCGTTATATGAACCCATTAATAGAAAAAGGACACATTTATATTGCTACACCACCACTTTATTTAATTAGAAAAGGAAATCATTATAGATATGCTTGGAGTGATAAAGAAAGAGAAAATATTATCAATCAATTAGGAGGAAGAAAATATGTCTATATACAACGTTATAAAGGATTAGGAGAGATGAATGCTGAACAACTTTGGGAAACAACAATGAATCCAAAAAATAGAACTTTACGTAAGGTCAATATAGAAAATTATTCTGAAGCAGACAACATATTCTCCATTCTTATGGGAGATGAAGTTCCCCCACGTAGAAATTTCATAGAAAAAAATGCGATACATGCAAAAATTGATGTTTAGATATATATGAATTATATTCAATCAATCCTATTAGGGATTATTGAAGGAATTACAGAGTTGTTTCCTATTTCTTCTACAGGTCACATGATACTTGCGGCTTCCATGATGGGAATTTTAGAAGATAAAATAACGAATTTATTTCTTATTTCTGTTCAGCTTGGTGCCGTTTTATCGGTAGTTTTTTTGTATAGAAATAAGTTTTTTTTAAAAAAATGGAATTTTTATATAAAAATTTTTTTGGCTATTTTACCTGTAGGTATTTTTGGTTTTTTTTTTAACAAAATAACCAATTTTTTATTTCATCCACTTGTAGTTTCTCTATCTCTTTTAACAGGAGGATTCGTAATTTTGAAAGTAGAAAATTTTTATGAAAAAAATTTTAAAAAAAAAAGAAACAAAATTACTTATTTAAAAGCTTTTATTGTTGGATTATTTCAATGTTTGTCTTTGATCCCAGGAGTATCTAGAAGTGCTACTACCATTGTTGCTTGTATGCTACAAAATGTTAATAGAAAAAAAACTATAGAATTTTCTTTTTTTTTATCTATTCCTGTTATTGGAATCGCTACATGTAAAAAATTATTTGACTATTATTTTCAATTAAATTCTTTTACATATCAAGATATAGAATTATTATTTTTAGGCAATATAGTAGCTTTCATAACTGGAATGATAACCATACGATATTTTTTTAAATTTTTAAAAAATTTTAAAATATTTGGATATTATAGAATAATATTAGGATTTTTTATTATTATACATTATTTTATTAAACCTATTGAAAAATTTTAAAAAAAATATATTAGAATTCCAGAATGGAAAAATATTATTAATAGATAAACCGTGGGGATGGACTTCTTTTCAAATTGTTAAAAAAATTAAAAATTATATAGGAAATTTAAAAATAGGACATGCGGGGACTTTAGACCCTCTTGCAACAGGTTTATTGATAGTACTTACAGGAAAATATACTAAAAAAGTAGATGATATTCAAAATTATAAAAAAACTTATACAGGTATTATAAAATTAGGCTGTGAAACCTTATCTTTTGATTCAGAAACAGAAGAATATAATTTTTCTTCCATTTCGCACATAACCCCTAAAATTATTATAAAAATATCTAAAAAATTTATGGGAGAAATAGATCAATTTCCTCCCTATTTTTCTGCCTTAAAAATAAAAGGGAAAAGATACTATGAGTATGCTAGAAAAGGGGAAAAAATAGATTCTATTAAATATAGACGTGTAAAAATTTATCAATTTAATATCCTAAAAATAGGAATTCCCTATATAAAATTTTTTATAGAATGTGGAAAAGGGACTTATATAAGATCTGTAGCCCGAGATTTTGGAAAAGCCCTAAAAAGCGGAGCTTATCTACTTTCTTTAAGAAGAGAACGTATAGGAAATTTTTCTATAAAAAGTTTTTCTGATTCTAATCTAGAGTTTTCAACAAAATTAGAATTTCCATGTTATTTACTAAATTAAATTTTATATTTTTTGTACCAAAAATAGAATTTTTTCTGATATTCTTCATCCGTAAAAACTCCCTTTTTTACTCCTTTTAATAAATGTTTTTTGAGTAATACACCGTTTTTAGAAAAAATGGATTTTACAGTATTTGTAGGTTGTGCTCCTTTCATTAACCAAGATACCGCATTTTCCATTTTTAATACAGTTGAAGGAGGATCCGTATGAGGATTATAAGTTCCTAGTTTTTCAATAAATTTACCATCTCGTGGAGCACGAGAGTCAGCTACAACTATATGATAAATAGGTCTATGTTTTTTTCCAATTTTTTTTAAACGTATTTTAACAGACATAATTTTATTAATTAAAATAATAAATAAAAAACCTTTATGGCAATAAAAAAGGTTTTTGAGTAACGTAACCTAAATTTAGACATAATTATAATGTTTTTGAAAAAAAATGGTATATATTTACATTTTTCATAGACCCGTTGTGTAACGGTAGCACAGCAGATTTTGGTTCTGTTAGTTGGGGTTCGAGTCCCTACGGGTCTGTTACCTAATATTTTTTATATATGTTGAATTTTACAAAATGAGTATTGGAATGAAAATAAAAAAAGAAAAAGTTTTATTAATAGCTTTTTTAAGTGTTTTAGCATATGTATTTATTCATTTATCTAAATCCTTTTTAGGATTGGATCAATTTACTCTTTCTATATTAAGATGCTTCGTCATCTCTATTTTCATATTGTATACCTTTCTTAAAAAAGATTTAACTACTTGGATTTTATTATCCATTATCATAGGAATAGAAATGGGATTAGATATCCCAAAAATTGCTGTTGAACTAAGGTTTTTATCTCAAATATTTTTGAGGTTGATAAAAACCATTATTGCTCCAATATTATTTTCTACTCTAGTAGTTGGTATAGCAAGTCATTCTAATATTAAACAATTAGGAAGCATGGGATGGAAATCATTACTATATTTTGAAGTAGTGACCACTTTAGCTTTGTTCATCGGTCTTATTGCTATTAATGTATCCCAAGCTGGAGTAGGTATAGTGATGCCTTCAGGAATAACGGAACAACAATTGCCAAAAGTAGAACATAGAACTTGGCAAAATACGATACTTCATGTATTTCCTGAAAATTTTATAAAATCCATATATCATGGAGATGTCTTACCTATAGTGGTATTTTCAGTTATATTCGGTATATCTATGGTATTTTTGGAAGAAAAAAAACGAAGTCCTATATTACTATTTGCAGATAGTCTTTCAGAAATCATGTTTAAATTTACTAAAATTATCATGTATTTTGCTCCTATAGGAGTAGGATCTGCCATCGCTTATACAGTAGGACATATGGGGTTAGATATTTTATATAACCTATTTCAGTTATTATTGACTCTTTATATTGCTCTATTTATATTTTTGATAGTTATTTTATTTCCTATTCTTTTATGGATAAAAGTACCTTTAAGAGGTTTTATAAAAGCATTAACTGAACCTGTATCACTTGCGTTTGCTACTACAAGTTCAGAATCTGCCTTACCACTACTTATGGAAAATTTAGAAAAATTAGGGGTTCCAAGAAAAATTATTGCTTTTGTTATTCCTACAGGTTATAGCTTTAACTTAGATGGAACTACTCTATATTTGTCTTTAGCTACTGTTTTTGTAGCACAAGCATCTGGTATTCCTTTGAGTTTTAGTCAACAAATATTTATAGGATTGACTTTAATTTTAACTAGTAAAGGAGTAGCCGGAGTTCCTAGAGCATCTTTAGTCATTCTTTTAGCTACTGTTGCTTCTTTTGGTTTGCCAACTTGGCCTATATTAGCTATTATCGGTATAGATGAATTAATGGATATGGCTCGCACTACTGTCAATGTAATAGGAAATGGATTAGCTAGTTGTGTAATTGCTCGTTCTGAGGGAGAATTTGACGATAAAAAAATGTTAGATTATATAAAAAATGATTTGTAATTAACTTTTGAAAAGTTTTTTTTTTAAAAAAAAAAAATATTCTATAGATTCAAATGGAGTTATCACAAGAAAGAGTCATTCCAATATAGCTTTAATTAAATATTGGGGGAAACATAAAAATAAAATTCAAATACCATCGAATTCTTCTATTAGTTATTCTCTAGGAGAAGTATATACGGTAACACGATTATCATATGAAATAAAAAAAAGAAATTTCTCTCTAAGAGTTTTTTTTTCAGGAAAAGAGAAAACTAGTTTTATTCCAAAAATTTTGGAATTTTTTCATAGAATTTCATTTTATTGTTCTTATTTACGAGATTTTAATTTTATTATAGAAACCTATAATACTTTTCCACATAGCAGTGGAATAGCTTCTTCTGCTTCTTCCATGAGTTCTTTAGCATTATGCATCATGGAAATAGAAAAAAAATTAGTTTCTTCTTTAAAAAAAGATTTTTTATTAAAAAAAGCTTCTTTTTTAGCAAGATTAGGTTCCGGAAGTGCTTGCAGATCTATTTATCCTGGCCTTGTTGTTTGGGGAAGTCATCAATCCATAAAAGGAAGTAATAATCTTTATGCTATTCAATATCCATATAAAATACACCCCATTTTTACAAAAATGGTAGATACTATTTTAATAATAGATGAAACACCTAAAAAAATATTGAGTTCTAAAGGTCATCAGTTAATGAAGAACCATCCTTATGCTAAGGAAAGATTTAAAAATGCTAATAAAAATATGGATAGACTTATATCTATATTAAAAATAGGAGATTTACAAGAATTTGGAAAATTAATAGAACATGAAGCTTTGACACTTCACGCCATGATCATGACCTCTCGTCCCTATTTTATATGGATGAAGCCAAATACTCTTAACGTTCTTCATAACGTATGGGATTTCAGAATGCAAAGTAAAAAAAATATCTATTTTACACTAGATGCAGGTGCCAATGTTCATCTTTTATATCCTATACAAGAAAAAAAATACATTATAAAATGGATATACAGCGATCTTTTTTTTTATTGTAAAAAAATTATTGAAAGTTTTTGTTTATAGAATTAATTATCTTTGTTTTGATTTTGGTGGACGTAGCTCAGTTGGTTTAGAGCATCAGATTGTGGTTCTGAGGGTCGCCGGTTCGAATCCGGTCGTCCACCCAATTTTTGTTAATTTAATGCCTTTTTTATTCTTTTGAAAGCTTCTATAATTTTATCTTCTGATGAGGCATAAGAAATACGTAAACATTCATGATCCCCAAAAGCACTTCCACTCACTGTAGCTACTTGAGTTTTTTCAAGTAGAAATTCAGAAAAATCATCCGCATTTTTAATCATTTTTCCATCCAATTTTTTTCCAAAAAAATATGAAATTTTTGGAAAAACATAAAAAGCCCCATTTGGTTTATTCAATTGAAACCCATTGATTTCTGTTATCATAGACAAAACTAAATTTCTTCTTTTTCTAAACTCTTGTATCATATATTCTATTTTACTTGGATCGGCTTTTAATGCGGCAATAGCAGCTCTCTGTGCAATAGAATTGGAACAAGATGTCATCTGTCCCTGTATTTTATCACAAGATTTAGCGATCCATTCTGGAGCTCCAATATATCCAATTCTCCAACCCGTCATTGAAAATGCTTTAGATAGACCATTAAGTGTGATGACTTGATTATGAATATCAGAAAAAATTGCAATACTAGTATGTTTATCAGAGTAACAAATATGTTCATAAATCTCATCAGAAATAATCATGATTTCTGGATATTTTTTAAAAATTTCTGCTAAATATTTTAATTCTTCATAAGAATAAACACTTCCTGTAGGATTACAAGGAGTACTGAAAATAAATAATTTCGTTTTAGATGTAATAGCTTTTTCTAACTGTTCTGGATTAATCTTAAAATTGTTATTCATGGTTGTTGGGACGACAACAGGATACGATTCACATAATTTTACCATTTGTAAATAACTAACCCAATAAGGAGCGGGAATAATGACTTCATCATTTTTATTAAGCAAAGATAAAAGAACATTCATGATAGCTTGTTTTGCTCCAGTAGAAACTACAATTTGAGAAGGGGTATATTTTAAATGATTATCACGGTATAATTTTTGGCATATTACTTTACGAAGTTCTAAATATCCGGAGACGGGAGTATAATAATGATACCCTTCATCTATAGCTTTTTTAGCAGCATATAATACAAAATCAGGAGGTAAAAAGTCGGGTTCTCCCAAACTCAAGTTTATTATATCATAACCTTTATTTTTTAAATCTCTGGCTTTAGCTGACATAGCTATGGTTTGCGAATAAGATATATTTTTTAATCTATGGGACAATCTATTTTTCATATATATGAATATATAATTTGAAATGATTACAAATCTAAATAAATTTTACTATAAATTTATTTATCCGAATATTGGGATTCACTATGAAATTAATTAAAAAATATTTTCCATTTTTATTGGATCAACAAATATATAAGTTGTATTATTTAAAAAATTTATATGCGTATTGGAATGCATATGTGAATCTAATTTCTAGAAAAACATTCCACGATTTTTATCAACAACATGTACTTTTTTGTTTAGGAATAGCTAAAGTATTTTATTTTTTCCCTGGATCATGTGTCATGGATTTAGGTACAGGAGGAGGTTTTCCTGGAATTCCTTTATCCATAGTTTTTCCGAATACTGAATTTATATTAGTAGATTCTATTAAAAAAAAAATTAAAATTATAGAACAAATCATATATGATCTTCATTTAAAAAATGCACATCCTATTTGTATACGTGCAGAAAAATTAGAAAATAAATTTGATTTTGTGGTTACTAGAGCTGTAACAAAAATAGATATAATACATAATTGGATAAAAAATAAATTTAAATGCAAATCTACCTATAAAATTAAAAATGGAGCTTTATATTTAAAAGGAGGAAATATTTCTGAGGAAATAAAAAAATTTCCTCATGCAATAATATATCCTTTAAAGCATTATTTTAAAGAACCATTTTTTATAACTAAAAAAGTTGTTTGGATTTCCAATATTTAATAAAAATGAATCCTAAAAAAATTTTTATAGAAAAAGTAAAACAAAAAGGCGGATGGGTAAATGCTCATGCTCATTTAGATAGAGCTTATACTCTAACAAAAAAAAATTTCAAATATTCTTATTATTCTCTGAATAAAAAATGGTATCTGGTAGATGAAATGAAACGTTTAGCTACAGAAGAGGATATTTATATACGTATGGAAAAAGCTTTAGAATATTTTTTAATACAAGGAACACAAGCTTTGTGCACATTTATTGATGTAGATGAAATTATTGAAGATCGTGCTTTAAAAGCCGCTAAAAAGCTTAGAAATAATTATGAAAATTCAATCCATATTTGTTTTGCCAATCAAGTTCTTAAAGGAGTGTTGGATAAAAAATCCAAATATTGGTTTGATAAATCCGTAGAATTTGTAGATATTATTGGTGGATTGCCCGCTAAAGATTATGGTAAAGAAGATGAACATTTAGATATTTTATTAAAAACAGCTAAAAAAAATGGAAAAATAGTACATGTACATGTAGATCAATTTAATACTAGCGAAGAAAAAGAAACTGAAAAACTAGCAATAAAAACTATTGAACATGGAATGCAAGGAAAAGTAGTAGCTATACATAGTATTTCTTTAGCTGCACATGCTAGAGCTTATCGTTATAAGATATACCAATTGATTAAGAAAGCTAATTTAAAGGTAATATCTTGTCCCATTGCTTGGATTGATCATACAAGAAGTGAACGTTTTACTCCTAGCCATAATTCTATCACTCCAGTGGATGAAATGGTTCCTGAAGGGATCATAGTGGCTTTTGGAACAGATAATATTTGTGACATATACAAACCTTTTTCTGATGGAAATCTATGGATAGAATTACGTGTAATGTTGGAAGCTTGTCATTATTATGATATAGATCATTTGGTTAAAATTGCTACAATAAACGGATTAAAAGTGTTAGGATTAAAATAACTTATTTTTTTCCTCCTTTTTCTGGACGCATTTGTGGAAAAAGTAAAACTTCTTGAATAGAATTTTTTTTAGTAAGTAACATTACTAAACGATCTATTCCAATTCCAATACCTGCAGTAGGAGGCATTCCAAATTCCAAAGCACGTATAAAATCTTTATCAATAGACATTGATTCATTAGACATTGATTCATTTTTTGTATTTTTAAACTTCATTTGTTTTCGTAAACGATCTAATTGATCTATAGGATCATTAAGTTCTGAATAAGCATTCGCAATTTCTTGTCCATTTATAATAAGTTCAAAACGTTCTGATAAATTTTTTTCATTACGATGTTTTTTTGTTAAAGGACTCATTTCTATAGGATAATCAATAATAAAAGTAGGATTTATGTAATTTTTTTCGCATTTTTCTTCAAAAATGTTCTCAATAAGTTTAGCTTTACTCATTTTTAAATTTTCTTCTATATGCAATTTTTTACAAACTTTTCTTAATTCCTCTTTTTCCATTTTTTTCAGATTAAATCCGGTGTATTTTTTAATAGAATCCAATATAGGGATACGGGGAAAAGGAGTTTTAAAATTAATATTTTCTTTTTTTTGAAATTTATTAAAGATGCACTTCATTAGTTTTTCTGTAAAATTCATCATCCAGTAATAGTCTTTATAAGCGACATAAAGTTCTAGTACCGTAAATTCTGGATTATGAATACGGTCCATACCCTCATTTCTGAAATTTCTAGAAAATTCATATACTCCGTTAAACCCCCCAATTATAAGTCTTTTCAAATAAAGCTCATTAGCTATACGTAAATACAATGGAATTCCAAGAGTGTTGTGATAGGTTTCAAAAGGACGAGCTATAGCTCCCCCAGGAATGGATTGTAGAATAGGAGTATCTACTTCTAAATAACCTTTATCATCCAAAAAATTTCTTATTTTCTGTATGATCCGAGTCCGTTTTATAAAAATTTCTTTGATATGATCATTTACTATAAGATCTACATAACGCATGCGATAACGTAGTTCTGTATTGGAAAAAGCATCATATATTTTTTTATTTTTATCCATTTTTACTTGTGGTAATGGTCGAATAGATTTGGATAATAAAGTTAATTTATGAACATGTATCGTCATTTCATTCATTTTTGTCTTAAATAAAAAACCTTTAACTCCAATAATATCTCCGATATCTATAAGTTTTTTTAAAAAAATATTGTAAGTATCCTCTTTTCCCATTTTATCAGAGTATAAATGATACTTTGTAAAGTATATTTGCATACAACCCGTATGATCTTTTATTTCTCCAAAAGAAGCTTTTCCTAAAAGACGCAAACGCATTAAACGTCCGGCTATGCTGATAGTTTCTTTTTCTATAAAATTTTTTTGTATATTATAAATAGTACTAGTAACTTTATATTCATTTGAAGGATAAGGATTTATACCTAATGATTTTAGTTTATCTAGTTTTTTTATTCGTATAATTTGTTGTTCGGATAACATAGACTGATGATTATAGAATTTTTTAAAAAATATGAAAAAAAAAATACTTTTTTTCGAAGATTTAGGAAAAAAAGAATATAAAGAAACTTGGGAATATCAGAAAAGATTATTTTATGATATAATACAAAAAAAAGTAAATAATATCTCTTATCAAAAAGCAGGATATTTTCTATTTGTAGAGCATCCACATGTATATACTATAGGTAAAAATGGAAAAAAAAATAAACATTTATTGGTAACATCAGATTTTTTAAAAAAAATTAATGCGACCTTTTATCAAACAGATAGAGGAGGTGATATCACTTACCATGGACCTGGACAGTTAATAGGATATCCCATTTTAAATATGGATTATTTTTTTACGGATATTCATAAATACCTTCGTCTTTTAGAAGAAGTTATTATACATTTTTTATGGAAAAATTATGGGATAAAGGGGGAACGAAAAAAAGGAAAAACAGGAGTATGGTTTCATAATAATGTTGTAGAAAAATCAAGAAAAATATGTGCAATAGGAATTAAAATTAGCCGTTGGGTAACAATGCATGGATTTGCTTTAAATGTAAATACAGATTTACGGTATTTTGATCATATTATTCCTTGTGGAATTTACAATCAAGAAGTTACTTCTTTAAAAAAAGAATTAAAAAAAAATGATATATCTTTTAAAGAGGTTAAACAAATGGTAAAAAAATCTTTTCAAGAAATTTTTGATGTAGAATTCATGCCAATTACTAAAAAGTAATTAAATTAATTTATGGGTTCGGCTATCATAATTCCATCTATATCTACTTTTTTAATCAATACATCTTGTAATGTGTTTATATAATAAGTAGCATTGTATGAATTCAATGGGATCTTAGTTCTAATATAATTTTCTGTATATCCATACAAATATTCGTTATCTGTAGAATTTTTTTCGAATAAAACGGTTTTTTTAGTATGAATTTGTTTTTCACAAAAAAAGCGATATTTTTTGTTTGAAAGAACTCTAAAAATTTTATTA